>NZ_JBRREC010000015.1:0-66062 GCF_056760015.1 Stenotrophomonas sp. STEN029
GGCCGCGGCGATCCGCCCACCCCCCCGGGGGCCCTTCGCCGCTTCCGCCTCCCACCCCCCCCCGGGCGCCCTAGGGGCTTACCCGGGCTACGGGCGGTGCGGGCTTACCCGGCAACGACAAAGCCCGGGATCGCTCCCGGGCTTCAGTTTCGTTCACCGCTGACAACTCAGCCGTTCCTGGCCTTGTTGGCCGCATTGAGTTTGCTGTGACGCACGCCGTACAGGAAGTAGATGATGAAGCCGGTTGCGGTCCATACGCCCATCAGCATCCAGTTATGCAGCGTCATCGCGGTCAGCAGGGCGATGCAGCTGAGCACGCCCAGGCTGCAGACCAGCCAGGCCATCGGGATGCGGAACGGACGCGGTAGGTCCGGCTGGGTGCGGCGCAGGACCAGCACGCCGGCGCAGACCGCGGCGAAGGCGATAAGCGTGCCCATCGAGGTCAGTTCACCGAGGATGTCCAATGGGAACAGTGCCGCCAGCAGGGCAATGCCGATGCCGGTGATCACGGTGTTGATGTGCGGGGTGCGGTACTTGGGATGGATCTTGGTGAACACCGGTGGCAGCAGGCCGTCGCGGCCCATGATCATGAAGATGCGCGGCTGGCCGATCACCATCACCAGCACCACCGAAGCCAGGCCGATCAGCGCGCCGACTTCGACGATGATGCGCAACCAATCGAGCTGCGGGTGCGCGGCAACGGCGGTGACCACCGGCTCGGCGGTACCCAGCAACTGGTAAGGCACCAGGCCAGTCATGACCGCGGCCATGGCGATGTACAGCACGGTGCAGATCACCAGCGACAGCAGCATGCCGATTGGCAGGTCGCGCTGCGGGCGGTGCGATTCCTGCGCGGCCACCGATACCGCTTCAAAGCCGATATAGGCGAAGAACACCATCGCCGCGCCGCGCAGAACGCCTTCAAAGCCGTACTTGCCCGGGCCTTCGTTGGCGGGGATGAACGGGGTCCAGTTGCTGGTATCCACGTACTTCCAGCCAGCGATGATCACCAGCAGGATCAGGCCGGTCTTGAGTACCACCATGGCCATGTTCATCGCCGAGGACTTGCTGATGCCGACGTAGCACAGCCAAGTCAGGAGCAGCACCAGGATTGCCGCTGGGATGTTGGCAATAGCGCCGGTGGGCTTGAGCTGGGCATCCAGTGGCGCACTGACCAGTGCTGCTGGCAGGTGGATGTCGAAATGGGCGAGAAAGCTGAGGAAGTAACCGGTCCAGCTGACCGCCACCGCCGAGGCCGAGACGCCGTACTCCAGTACCAGCATCCAGCCGATGAACCAGGCCGACAGCTCGCCGAAGGTGGCGTAGGTATATGTGTAGGCGCTGCCGGAGACCGGCACCATCGAGGCGAACTCGGCGTAGGCCAGCGCACAGAAGGCGCAGCAGATAGCTGCCAGCACGAAGGACAGCATGATGGCTGGGCCGGCGTGGTTGGCCGCGGCCTGACCGGTGATGACGAAGATGCCGCCGCCGATCACCGCGCCAATGCCCAGCGCGGTCAGCCCCCAGGGGCCGAGGGTTCGGCGCAGGCTCAGGCCATTGGCTTCCTCATGTGCGGCGTGCGGATGTTTGGTGGCCCAGAGTTGCTTGAACATGTTTCGGGTCTTCGCTCATCGGTGCGCGGCGGGCGCGCAAAAGAAAACCGGCGCGCCAGGCGCCGGTCGTGGGTGTGGATCAGGCTTGCTTGTTCAGCTTGCTGTTGCGGATGCCGTAGCCGAAGTAGATGAACAGGCCCAGCACGGTCCAGCCGACGAACAGGTGCCAATGCACCACGAAGGCCTGCATGAACAAGGCCAGGCAGGCCAGCGCGCCCAGCGGGCAGATCAACCATGCGGCCGGCACCTTGAACGGGCGCACGATGTCCGGCTTGGTACGGCGCAGCACCAGCACGCCGATGCAGACGGTGGCGAAGGCCAGCAGGGTACCCATCGAAACCAGTTCGCCGAGCACGTTGAGCGGTACCAGTCCGGCCAGTGCACCGGCCAGCACGCCGACCACGAGGGTACTGATGTAGGGCGTACGGAAGCGAGGGTGCACCTTGCCGAACATCTTCGGCAGCAGACCGTCGCGGGAGATGGTGTAGGCGATGCGCGACTGCCCCATCATCATCACCAGCACCACCGAGGACAGGCCGGCGATGGCGCCGATCTCGACCGCGGTCTTCAGCCAGGACAGGCTGGGATAGGCTTCCAGCGCGGTGGCCACCGGCTTGTCGGTGCCCAGCAGGTTGTAGGGCAGCATGCCGGTCAGGACCGCGCAGACCACGATGTAGACCAGGGTGCAGACGGCCAGCGAGCCGAGCAGGCCGATCGGCATGTTCTTCTGCGGGTCCTTGGTCTCACCGGCGGCGGTCGAAACGGCATCGAAGCCGATATAGGCAAAGAACACGATGGTGGCCGCGCGGAACACACCACTCCAGCCGAATTCACCGAAGGTACCGGTGTTTTCCGGGATGAACGGCTGCCAGTTGGCCGGGTCGATGTACTGGATGCCAAAGCCGACGAACAGGCAGATCACGGTGATCTTGATCGCGACGATCACTGCGTTGACGAAGGTGGACTGGGTGACACCGACGTAGAGCAGGCCGGTGATGGCGGCCACGATCAGCACCGCAGGCAGGTTGAACAGCTTGCCGGAGTTGACGAACTCGCTGCCGGTCCAGGCCAGCGGCGCGGCCGACAAGGCATCGGGGAAGGGCATGTGCAGCGTGGTGGTGATGAAGCTGATCAGGTAGGCCGACCAACCGACCGCTACCGAGGCCGAGGCGAACAGGTATTCCAGTACCAGGCACCAGCCGATGAACCAGGCCATGCCTTCGCCCAGGGTGGCGTAGGAATAGGAGTAGGCACTGCCGGAGACCGGCATCATCGCCGCGAATTCTGCGTAGCAAAGACCGGCCAGTGCACAGGCGATACCAGCGAAGACGAAGGACAGCATCACCGCCGGCCCGGCGTGGTTGGCCGCAGCCTGGCCGGTCAGCACGAAGATGCCGGCGCCGATCACCGCACCAATGCCTAGCAGGATCAGGTGCTTGGCGGTGAGGGTCCGCTTGAGCGTGGCTTCGCCTTGCAGGCTGCCTTCGATCGGCTCGCCGGCATCGACATGTGCGGCCGGTTCGACCGGTTTGACCCTCAACAGTGTTTTAAGCATTCCGCAAATTCCCGAGCTGTGTATTGGCCCGAACGCACTGGGGCGACGGGGCCGGTTGTATGGCGACGCAAGCTGAACGGTCGGCAACTGCTCTACCTTGCCAAAGCTGGTGAAACTCGACAAGCGCAACTGCAACATCGACAGCGATAATGGCCGCCGGATTGATTGAATTGGATGTGCTTACAGTCATGCACGGTGAAGATCTACTGCTCCGTCAGGCATTTGTGGACTATTCCCAGCGCCACAGGGAACATGAGCAGGTGACGCAGGCGTTCCTGGCCCTGCTTGACGAAGGCGGGGTGGATCCCTTCACCCGCGAGCGGCTGGCCGGGCATTTCACCGGTAGCGCCTGGTTGGTCAGCGCCGATGGCAAACGCGCGCTGCTCACCCACCATCGCAAGCTGCAACGCTGGTTACAGTTGGGTGGGCATGCCGATGGTGACCACGATCTGGCGGCTGTTGCACTGCGCGAAGCCGAGGAGGAATCGGGCCTGCCGGGACTGAGCCTGGCTTCGAGCGCTATCTTCGACCTGGACCGGCATTGGATTCCCGAGCGGAAGGAGGTGCCGGGGCATTGGCACTACGACGTGCGCTATGTGGTTGTCGCCGGGGAAGATGAGCAATTCGTCGTCAGCGAGGAGTCGCTGGAACTGGCCTGGCGGCCGGTAGCTGAGATCGCCAGCGAGGAAGATGAATCCATGCAGCGGATGGCACGCCGGTGGTTGCAGAGATAGATGGGGCATGTGGGAGCGGCATCAGCCGCGAAACAGGCAATGCCTGATCGCTGGCAATGCCCGCAATCTGAATGTCCATCAGCTTCGCGGCTGACGCCGCTCCTACAAAATCACCAGACGTGACCGGGAAAGCCCCTGCCGAGCATTGCTTGGCACTACATGGCGCTGCGGCGCGCAGCCGATCTAGCCCCTCTCCCGCATGCGGGGTGAGAGGGGCAGCTTGCGAACCATTGGTTCGCTGCCCATCGAACGCCCTTGCGCCAGCGCAAGGGCCGGGGCGCGGAGCGGGGGTTGGGGTGAGGGCGGCTTGTCAATACAGAATGCGGGTACGCAGCGTGCCCTGGATCGCGGCCAGCTCTTCGCGGATGGCGGTGGCCTGTTCTTCGCTGGCGGTGATGTCGATCACCACGTAGCCGACCTTGGGGTCGGTGCGCAGGAACTGGCCGTCGATGTTGAGGTTGTGGCGCGAGAAGATCTCGTTGATCTTGGACAGCACGCCCGGCACGTTGCGGTGGATGTGCAGCAGGCGCAGGCTCTGCTCGTGCTCCGGCAGGGTCACTTCCGGGAAGTTGACGGCAGACAGGGTCGAGCCGTTGTCGCTGTAACGCACCAGCTTGGCCGCCACTTCAACGCCGATGTTTTCCTGTGCTTCCAGCGTGGAGCCGCCGACGTGCGGGGTCAGGATCACATTGTCATGCGCGGTCAATGGGGACTCGAACAGGTCGCCGTTGCCCTTGGGCTCGACCGGGAACACGTCCACTGCGGCACCGCCGAGATGACCCGAACCCAGTGCTGCATCCAGCGCAGCGATATCGACCACGGTGCCGCGCGCTGCATTGATCAGGTGCGCGCCCTTCTTCATCTTGGCCAGCTGCTCGGCGCCGATCATCCATTGCGTGGAGCCGTTCTCCGGCACGTGCAGGGTGACCACGTCCGAGCGCGCCAGCAGGTCATCCAGGCTGATGGCCGGATGCGCATTGCCCAGCGACAGCTTGGTTTCGATGTCATGGAAGATCACGTGCATGCCCAGCGCCTCGGCCAACACGCCAACCTGGGTGCCGATATGGCCGTAGCCGATGATGCCCAGCGTCTTGCCGCGTACTTCATGGCTGCCGGCAGCCGACTTGGACCAGCCGCCGCGGTGGCATTCGGCATTCTTCTGCGGGATGCCGCGGGTCAGCATGATCGCCTCGGCAATCACCAGTTCGGCGACCGAACGGGTGTTGGAGTAGGGCGCGTTGAAGACCGGAATGCCGGCGAGCTCGGCCGCTTCCAGGTCGACCTGGTTGGTGCCGATGCAGAAGCAGCCGACCGCGATGAGGCGCTTGGCTTCGGCCAGCACCTCGGCGCTGAGATGGGTGCGTGAGCGGATGCCGACGATGTGGGCTTCGGCGATACGCGCCTTCAATTCCTCTTCGGGCAGCGACTTGCTGTACAGCTCGATCTGCGAGTACCCGGCCGCCTTGAAGACGTCCACGGCGGTCTGGCTGACCCCCTCAAGCAACAAAACGCGGATGTCCTGCTTCGGGAACGAGGTCTTCTTGGGCGACATGTCGTGTACGGCGGCGAAGGTGGGTAGGTCGCCAACTATGCCAGAACGGCGCGCTGTTTTGTGCGCTGCGCAACGCGGCAAGGCATTGATGGGAAAAGGTTTCATATGAAATCCAGATCCTGTCGCAGCGGACCGCCGCGGCGACTGGACGGCGCGCGGCGGGGCTGTCACGCTTGGCGGCTTTCACGCCGCCGAAACACCGCCATGACCGATCCGCGCCTGGAAACCCTGTTGCAGTCCTGCCCCGAGCTGCGTCTGAAGACCGAGCCGGGCGATCTGGAGCACTACGGGCGCGATTGGACCCGGCGCTGGACGCCGTCGCCACTGGCCATTGCCTTGCCGGGCAGTGTCGAGGAAGTGCAGGCGGTGGTGCGCTGGGCCAATGAGCACAAGGTGGCCGTGGTGCCTTCGGGTGGCCGCACTGGTCTGTCCGGTGGCGCGGTTGCGGCCAACGGCGAGCTGGTGCTGAGCCTGGAACGGATGAACAAACCGCTCGGTTTTGACGCGGTGGATCGTACCTTGGTGGTGCAGGCCGGCATGCCGCTGGAAGCGGTGCACAACGCCGCCAAGGAACATGGGCTGATCTATCCGGTGGATTTCGCCGCGCGTGGCTCCTGTTCCATCGGCGGCAATATCGCCACCAATGCTGGCGGCATCCGCGTGATCCGCTACGGCAATACCCGCGAGTGGATCGCAGGGCTCAAGGTGGTTGCCGGCAACGGCGAACTGCTGGAGCTCAACAAGGGCTTGATCAAGAACTCCAGCGGTTACGACTTCCGCCAATTGATGATCGGCTCGGAAGGCACGCTCGGCATCGTGGTCGAGGCAACCTTGAAGCTGACCGATCCACCGCCTACCACCAATGTGATGGTGCTGGCGTTGCCGTCGTTCGAAGTGCTGATGCAGGTGTTCTCCGCCTTCCGTGAGCGCCTGCAGCTTGAGGCCTTCGAGTTTTTCACCGACCTGGCGGTCAAGCACGTCACTGCGCATGGTGCGCAGTATCCGTTCGAGGAGATTCACCCGTATTACGTGGTGACCGAATACGCCTCGGCTGACGAGGCAGGCGAAGCCGCCGCGCTGGCGGCGTTCGAGCATTGCATGGAGCAGGGCTGGGTGCTGGATGGCGTGATCAGCACCAGCGAAGCACAGGCGCAGCAGCTGTGGCGTCTGCGCGAAGGCATCACCGAGTCGGTGGCGCGCTACAAGCCGTACAAGAACGATGTGTCGGTGCGGATCTCGGCGATGCCGGCCTTCCTGGCCGAAACCCAGGCGCTGATCAATGGCGCCTACCCGCACTTCGAGGTGGTCTGGTTTGGCCATATCGGCGACGGCAATCTGCACATCAATGTGCTCAAGCCTGATGACACCAGTGACGCCGAGTTCCTCAGCCAGTGCGAGCACGTGACCAAGCTGCTGGCGCAGGTGCTGCTGCGGTTTGATGGCAGCATCTCGGCGGAACATGGCATCGGCCTGGTCAAGAAGGCCTATCTTTCCAGCACCCGCAGCGAGGCCGAAGTTGCGCTTATGCGTGGGGTCAAGCGCACCTTCGATCCGAACTGGTTGTTGAACCCGGGCAAGCTGTTCGATCAGTAGTCGCGCAGCTGCCCGCATGTGCGGCGGAGCCGCCGCGCGAACGGGTCGAAGATGTGCGCCCGCAGTCCAGCATGAATGGATCTGGTGGGCAGCATGGCTGGTGGTTCCCACCGGCGGCGACGGTCGGTACTCTTGACGCCCTTGCTCATCCGACGTTGACACGCCAATGATCCGCTCGATCCTGTTCTGCGCTTTGATTGCCCTGCCGATGTCGGCATTCGCCTCCAGCTTTGCAGGCACGTCGGCCGGTTCCGCATCTGGCGCATCGTCCAATTCCTCGGGTAGCTCCTCGGGTGACGACAAGGTGTTGCTGGACGCACGCGAAGACGCGGCGGGTTTTGTGGCCAGCAATGGCGAGATCCGCGGCGCATGGCTGGAAGCGGCCTTGATCCAGCTGCGCGAACGTGATGCTGCCGCGCGCGATGCCAGCGACATGGAATTGGCCCGGAAGATCCTGGCCCTGTGATGGATCTCCGCCGGCTGCCGCCCGCGCGGTGGCTGGCGGTGTTGCTGCTGCTCTGCGCGGCAGCGCCCCTGCAGGCGGCACTGCGCATCGAGTTGCAGGCAGCCGCACCGGAGCTGGATTCGGCGCAGGTAGTGGCCAGCCAGCAACTGATCGACGATGTACTGGCTCGGATTCCCGCCGGTATTGAAGCCAGCAGCGCATTGACGCTACAGCTGCGCTGGCGTGACGACCTGCCCGAGCATGTGCAGGGCAGGGCGCGCGGGCGTGAGCTTGGTTTGGATAAACGCCTGTTGCCACTGTTGCTGCAGGGGGACTCCGCATCTTCGGACGCCTCGGCCCAGGCGTGGCAACAGGCACGTGCAGCGCTGATCCACGAGCTGGGACATGCGTTGGACCGTTCCGCCATCGGCGGCTGGTCACGTCAACCGCGCTTTCTGGACCTGGCCGGTTGGCAGCAACGGCCATTGTGGCCGGGGCGTGGGCGCAACCACTTCAGCCTGCGCAGCCCCGATCGCTACGAGTTGGAGAGCCCGACCGAGTTCTTCGCGGTAAACCTCGAACACTATCTGCTGGACCCGGAGTACGCCTGCCGGCGTCCGCTTCTGCATGCCTGGTTCGTTGAGAATCTTGGCGCGCCGCGTCAGTTGGATCTGCTGCAGTGCCCGCAGGCCTTGCCGTTCATGCAGGCCGGCGAGCAGGAAGGCCTGGCAGATCTGCTCGATCTCGACCCGGCGCGCGTTTACGAAATCGACTACCTGCTGGCCGAAGGCAACGAGAAGCTGATGAGCCGCTGGGGCCACAGCATGCTGCGGCTGGTGGTGTGCGCGCCGGGCCGTACGCTTGGCCCCGCCTGTCGTATGGATCTGCAATACCACCTGGTGCTGTCGTTCCGCGCCTTCGTCGGTGATGTGCAGATATCCAGCTGGCGCGGCCTGACCGGGTCCTATCCGTCGCGGCTGTTCGTGCTGCCGCTTAGCCGGGTGATCGAGGAATACACCAAGGTCGAGCTGCGCGGGGTGTCATCCACGCCGCTGCGCCTGCAGCGTGATGAGATCAACGCGGTGCTGCAGCAGGCGGCGCGGCTGCACTGGGACTACGACGGGCGCTATTACTTCATCAGCAACAATTGTGCGGTGGAAACCGGCAAGCTGCTGGGCGATGGGGCGCCGCGGCTTGGCTCCGCAGATCTGCTGTCGATCACCCCAACCGGTTTGCTGCACAGCTTGCGCGCCGAAGCATTGGCCGATCCGCCGCGCGACCGTGCACAGGCGCTGCGCGGTGGCTACTACTTCGAGTCGGCGGCCGCCCACTACGCGCTGGTGTTCGAGATCGCCCGCAAAGTCCTGCCACTGCCGGCCAACAACGTGGAGGCATGGCTGGCACTGCCGCCCGCGCAACGCCGGAGGTGGATGCAGCAGGCTGATGATCAGGTGCTGGCGGCCATGCTGTTGCTGGAGCAGGCTGCGTGGCGACGCGGGGAGGTGGCGGCAGCCGATGTGCTCAAGCGCAGCCTGCATGCCGGCGGCAAGCGGTTGCCGGAAATGGCCGACTTCCAGGCGCTGATGGAGCGGTCTGCGGTGCTGCTGGCGCCGGGCAGCCTGTTGGGGCCGGGGCAGGGTTATGGCATACCCGATGCGGATGAACGAGAGCGCTTGAGCGCCGAGGCCGCCGCCGGGGCTGGGCCCGCCCGGCAACAATGGAAAGCCCTGCGCGAGGCCGCATTGGGCGCGCTGCCTGGAGCACAGCGCGCGCGGATGGAGCAGATCGAGTCGAACCTGCTGTACCTGCGGCAGCGGCTGCGTTTAGGGTACGGTACGCCATCAGGGGAGGCGGCGACGCTCGATGAGCGCCGTCCGGATCGGTTTTCAGGAGAGCGCGGTTGATTGGTACTGGGCAGCAGACGGTCGATGCGATGGCCGAGGATGTGTTGAAGCTGCGCTCCTGCGCGATTCTCCAGCTTGACCCTGATGGTCAGGTGCTCAACTGCAATGCCGGGGTGGCAACGGTATTTGGCTATTCCTGCGAAGAGATCCGCGGGCTGCCGTTCTCGCAGTTGTTCAGCGCTGCCGATACGCAGCGCGGCATAGCCCAGCAGGCCGTTGCGCGCACGCTGCAGCAGGGCAGCGACCAGCTCAGCCTGGCGATGGTGCGCAAGGACGGGGGCCGCTTTCGCGCATCGATGATATTGGAGCGGATAGCCGACCAGCGTGGCGTGCGGGTGCTGGTATTGATCCGTGACGTCACCGAGGCATTCCAGACCCAGAAGCGGCTGCGCGAGGCACAGGAAGTCGCCCTGCGCGCGCAGCGCCTGGATGCGGTGGGCAAGTTGACCCTGGGCCTGTCGCACGACTTCAACAACCTGCTGTCGGTGATCGGCAACAGCCTGGACATGCTGTCGTTGCGCCGCTCCGGCGACGAGAGCGTGCGACGCATCCTGGACATCGCCCACCGCGCGGTTGGGCGTGGCACCCAGTTGACCCGGCAGATGCTGGCGTTCGGGCGCGGGCAGACCCTGGTGCCGCAGCTGAGCCATGTGGATGATCTGCTCAATGCGTCGCTGGAGCTCTACCGCCGGGTCTGCGGCGAAACCATCCAGTTGAACGTGAGCATTGCCGAGGAACTGCCGCCGATTTCGGTGGACATCGGTCAGCTCGAGGCGGCCTTGTTGAACCTGCTGGGCAACAGCCGCGATGCCATGCACGGTGTCGGCAAGGTGCTGTTGTCGGCACGGCTTGAGAGCATCATCGTGCCGTCGGGCACGGGTGAGGCCGGGCAGTTTGTCTGCATCTGCGTTGGTGACAGCGGGCCGGGCATCCAGGCCGAGATCCAGGAGAGCGTGTTCGAACCGTTCTTCACCACCAAGAGCGTGGGAGATGGCAGCGGGCTGGGGCTGAGCCAGGTGTATGGCTTTGCGGCGCAGTCGGGGGGCACGGCCACGATTGGTACGTCCGCGCTGGGTGGGGCGGCGGTGTCGCTGTATTTCCCGGTAGTGGCGTAGCCGGCTGGTTTTTGTAGGAGCGGCGTAAGCCGCGAAGCCGATATGGCTTCAGATCCAGAAATCCTCCAAATGCGGGTGTCTTGGTAGATAGCCAGCTTCGCGGCTTACGCCGCTCCTACAAAAAGCCGTGCACAGCCTCCCACCGTCTGGCGGGAGGCTGTCGTCAATCAATCAGCGCGGCCGCCGAATTCACCGGTGGTGGTGTTCACCAGGATGCGTTCGCCGTTGACGATGTACTCCGGCACCATGATTTCCAGGCCGGTGCTGAGCTTGGCCGGCTTCGGGCGCTTGGTGGCGGTGCCGCCCTTCAGTTCCGGCGGGGTCTCGATCACTTCCAGGGTCACATGCTGCGGCATCTGCACGGCGACCGGCTGGTCGTCGATGACCTGCACGTAGATGCCGGTCAGGCCTTCGGTGATGTAGCCGGCGTCGTCGCCGATGACCTCGGCGTCCAGCGTGTACGGGGTGTAGTCCTCGTCATCCATGAACACGAAGGCGTCGCCGTCCATGTAGGAGAAGGTGGACTGGCGGCGTAGCAGCTCGACTTCCGGCAGGTTGTCATCGGCATCGAAGCTGGCATCGAGCTTGTTGCCGCCCGGCACGCTGTACATGATGAAGCGGAAGCGGACGTTGCCGCCACGGCCCTGCGGCGAGCTGCGCTCGATGTCGCGGATCTGGTAGACGCCGTTGTTGTACTCGACGACGTTGCCTTTCTTGATGTCGTTGGCTTTCATAAATGCAGGGAATGGGAATAGGGAATCGGGAATGGAAGATCAACCGCCTTCCATCCTACGGACAGGCAATGAGGTTCAGGCAATGGTGAAGCGATAGCGGGGTTCAATTCCCCACTCTCTATTCCCCATTCCCGGCTCAATTACTTCGGTGCCAGACGTACCGCACCGTCGAGGCGAATAGTCTCACCGTTGAGGTAGGTATTGCCAATGATGTGGCCGACCAGGCTGGCGAAATCGGCCGGCTGGCCCAGCCGCGACGGGAACGGGATGGAGGCAGCCAGCGATTCCTGCACGTTCTGCGGCATGCCGTCGACCATCGGGGTCCAGAACACACCCGGGGCAATGGTGAGTACGCGGATGCCGAAGCGCGACAGCTCGCGTGCCATCGGCAAGGTCATGCCGACCACACCGCCCTTGGAGGCGGAATAGGCGGCCTGGCCGATCTGGCCCTCATAGGCAGCCACAGAAGCGGTATTGATGATCACACCGCGCTCGCCGTCGGCGTTGGCCTCGTTGTGCTGCATCAGTTCGGCGGCGGCCTTGGCGACGTTGAAGCTGCCGACCAGGTTGACCATCACCGTGGTCTGGAAGTTGGCCAGCGGCATCGCCGCTTCGCGGCCGAGCACGCGGCCGGCACCGAGGATGCCGGCGCAGTTCATCACCACGTTCAAACCGCCCAGGAACTCACGCGCGGCAGCCAGATTGGCGGCGACACCGGCTTCGTCGGTGACATTGGTGGTGAAGTAGCGGGCATTGTCGGCGCCCAGTTCGGCGACCGCAGCGGCGCCTTTTTCATCATTGAGGTCGAACAGGGCGACCTTGCCGCCATTGGCAACCAGGAACTGGGCGACGCCGAGGCCGAGGCCAGATACGCCGCCGGTGATGACGGCACGAACGGAAGACAGCTGCATCGGAACAATCCTGCTGAGTGATCCGCCGATTCTAGCTGATGCCGATCCGCGGCCAGCGGCTGCGGGCAGACCTGTGGCACAGGACCTGATACAGCGAGGCCGTAGACCGTTACATCCTGTCCTCGTCGGCAAGGTAGCCCGGGTAAGCGCAGCGCACCCGGGGAGCGGGATAGTTGGGGGACCTGGAGCATCTGCCGAAAGCCCCGGGTGCGCTGCGCTTACCCGGGCTACGGGGTGATTCCGATCTGTGCCAGGTTGGGGGTGATCAGACCTGTGGTACCGGGCCGGCGATGTCGGCCCTGGTCAGTTGCCGGCTGAAGTCAGGCGGCGACAGGCCAGGTGCAAACAGGAAGCCCTGGCCAACCGGCACGCCGAGCCCGAGCAGGAACTGGCGCTGCGCCTCGGACTCGATGCCTTCGGCGACCAGACCCAGGCCGAGGCTGCGGGCGATGCCACAGACCGCCTCGCAGACGGCGACGTCGGAAGGGTTGCCAGGTACACCGCTGATGAACAGCTGGCTGAGCTTGAGGCCGTGGATGGGCAGGGTGCGCAGGTAGTTGAGCGCGCTGTAACCCTCACCGAAGTCGTCGATGGTCAGCACCACGCCCATGGCGCGCAGCTCGGCAAAGGTGCGCAGGGTCGCCGGGGCGTCCTCGATCAATACGCGCTCGGTGAACTCAAGTTCCAAGGCGCTGCCGGGCAGGCCGTAATGGTCCAGCACCTCGCGCACCTGGCGCGCCAGGCGGTCGCCACTGAACTGGCGGTAGGAGACGTTGATCGCCACCCGCATCATGCCCAGCCCCTCGCGCTGCCACTCGCGGATCTGCCGGCAGGCCTGGTGCAGCACCCATTCGCCGATGCGCACGATGTCGCCGGTGTTCTCGGCATGGCTGATGAAGATGTCCGGGCGCAGCTCGCCGAGCTGGCGGCTGCGCCAACGGATCAGGGCTTCGCAGGCGATGGTCTGGCCGCTGCGCAGGTCAACCTGCGGCTGGTAGACCAGCCGGAACTCGTCACGGTCCAGGGCCTTGCGCAGGCGCCGCTCGATCTGCAGGCGGTCACGCTGGCGCCGGGCCAGTTCCGGCGAGAACAGCTGCCAGCCATTGCGGTCGCGGCGCTTGCATTCGTACATGGCCAGATCGGCGTTCTGGATCAGTTGCTGTGGGCGTACGCCGTCCTTGGGCGCGCGGGCAATACCAATGCTGGTAGTGACCGGGAATTCGTCCTTGCCGAACTGGAACGGCGGGACGAAGGCGCGGGTGATGGCCTCGGCCAGCTTTTCCGGTCGGCCTGGCAGTTCGCGGGCGTCGCAGGTGACCACGAACTCATCGCCGCCAAAGCGGGCAAGCAGGCCCTCGGTGCCGATCGCATCGGAAATGCGGCGGGTGGCTTCGATCAGCAGCAGGTCGCCGGCGTTGTGGCCGAGCACATCGTTGACGGTCTTGAACCGGTCCAGGTCGATGTAGAGCACCGCGACCTCGGCGTGCGAGGGGTTGCTCAGCCGGGCTTCCAGGTCGGTGAGTGCGGCGTCGCGATTCATGATGCCGGTCAGCGGGTCGGTGCGCGCCTGGTTCTTGAGGGTCTGCTCGGCATGCTTGGGCTCGGTGATGTCCTGCAGGGTGCCGGCGATACGGTTCGAGGCAAGGTCGCCAAGCTCCACTTCGCCGATCATCCTGATCCAGAAGCTGTGGCCGCTGGCGCGTTGGCCCTGCAGTTCCAGTTCGAACCCGGTGCGCTGCTCGACCACGCGTTCCATCGCATCGCGCAGTTGCTGGCGCGACAGGCTGTTCAGGCAGGCCAGTAGCTGCTCCAGATCGGTGGGAGGGGATTGCTGGCCAAGAATGCGCTGTGCCTCGCCGGTGAGGTAAAGCCGCTGCTGGCCACGGTCCCACTCCCAGCCGCCGATATGCGCCAGCGATTGGGCGCGGTCGAACAGGGCGTGGTCGCGCTTGAGTTCGGTGATGTCACTGAACAGGGAAAATACATGGTCGGGCAGGTCACAACCGGCCGAGAACACCGGCACCGTGGTGATCGAGATCCAGATCATCCGCCCGTTGGGGCGGTGGTACAGGCCGATGATGGTGCTGGGGATGGTCCTGCCTTCGGCAAACGAGCGGGTTACCGGCCAGTGCTCGGGCCGCAGCCGACGGCCGTGCTCATCGACGCTGATCCACTCGTCGCTGTGCAGCGGAACTTTGGCCGGGGCAATGCTGCCGAGGTTGAAAATGCGGTGTGCCGCAGGATTGGCGGAAATGATGCCCAGGTGGCGGTCAAACAGCATCACCCCCTTGTCGATGGACTCCAGCAGCAGGCGGTAACGGGTTTCGGCCTGCCAGCGCCGGCTCAGGTCGCGGGCGACGGCGACGATGCAATGTGCATCGTCGTGCTCGATGGTGGCCGAATGCACCTCCACCGGGAAGCGACTGCCGTCACCGCGCATGTTGGTGACTTCCACCACATAGGTTTCGCCACGATTGAGGGTTTCCCAGACCGGCTCAAGGTGGTCGGCCGGCAGGTCGGGATTGAGCAGCTCGATGGGCTGGCCGACGATCTCCTCGCGGGTACGGCCATAGGCGCGGACCCCGGCGCTGTTGACGTCCAGCACCACGCCGGTAGCGCTGAGGATGCTGACCGGGTCCGGCACTGCGTTGAACAGGGCGGCGTAGCGGCGTTGTGCCAGCCTTCGCTCGGCCATGGCCTCGGTCAGGGCTGAGCGGGCAGCAAGCAGGGCCTGCTGCAGGCTGATCGGCAGCGGTTGCTGAAGTGCATTGTCCAGTCCAGCCAGCGCGTCGACATGCGCGGCGCGGTGATCGCCGTCGTCAGATATCCCAAGCTGGCTGGTTCCGGTCATGACACTGTCAATGCCCTTCCTGTCTTGCTGCCTGTCTGCCGGCCCAGTCGTTCTGCGAGCCAGTTCCCCGTAGCGGCCAGCGCCGGCAGATCCACGCCGGTACGCATCCCCATGCCGTGCAGCATGTAAATAACATCTTCGCTGGCGACATTACCACTAGCACCGCGCGCATAGGGGCAGCCACCGGTGCCAGCCACGGCCGAATCCACCACCCGCACGCCTTCCTCCAGGCAGCTGGCGATATTGGCCAGGGCCTGCCCGTAGGTGTCGTGGAAATGCACGGCCAGGTCGGCGACCGGCAGTTCCGCGGCCACCGCCCGCAGCATCGCACGGGCCTTGAGTGGGGTGCCGACGCCGATGGTGTCGCCCAGTGATATTTCATGACAGCCCATGGCGTGCAGGCGAACAGCCACACGGACCACGTCGGCCAACGGCACTTCGCCCTGGTAGGGGCAGCCCAGTACCGTGGAGACATAGCCACGCACCCGCACACCGTCAGCCTTGGCGCGGGCCAGGATGGGTTCGAAGCGCTGCAGCGACTCATCGATGCCGGCATTGGTATTGGTGCGGTTGAACTGCTCGGAGGCGGCAGTAAACACGGCAACCTCGGTGACACCTACCGCCAGGGCGCGCTCGTACCCCTGTTCATTGGGCACCAGTACCGGGTAGCTGACGCCCGGCTTGCGCTGGATGCCTGCAAACACCTCGGCGGCGTCGGCCAGCTGCGGCACCCATTTCGGGCTGACAAAGCTGGTGGCTTCGATGCTGCGCAGGCCGGTAGCCGAGAGCCGGTCGATCAATTCGATCTTGTCGGCGGTGGCGACCTGCTGCTTCTCATTCTGCAGGCCGTCACGCGGGCCTACCTCGACGATACGGACGAAATCATTCATGGAGCGGTCTTTGGCTAAAGGAGGGCGCAGGTTGGGCAGGAGCGCGGATTACTGCGTGGTCCAACGGGGAGGGCGCTTCTCGAGGAAGGCGGTCAGCCCTTCGCGACCTTCATCGGAGGCGCGCAGGGCGGCGATCAGGCCGGCATTGGCACGGTCCAGCCCATCGCGGTCGCCCAGCGCAGCATGGACCTCGCGGACCAGTACCTTGGCGGATGCGGCGGCAACCGGGCCGGCCTTGCCCAGCAGGGTGAGCTGGGCCTGCACGGCGGCGTCCAAGGCATCGGCGGCTACTACCTGGTGGACCAGGCCGATCTGCTGCGCGGCAGTTGCGTCGAAATGCTCGCCGGTGGCGAACCAGCGCCGAGCCTGGCGCGGACCGATCGCTGCGATCACATAAGGGGAGATCACCGCGGGCAGCAGGCCGAGCCGGCTTTCGGTCAAGCCAAAGCGCGCGCCCTCGGCCGCAATGGCGATATCGCAGCAAGCGACCAGGCCAACGCCGCCGCCAAAGGCTGCGCCCTGCACGCGGGCGATGGTCGGCTTGGGCAGCTCATCCAGGGTGCGCATCAGTCGTGCCAGCGCCAGCGAGTCGATGCGGTTCTCTTCCTGGCTGGCGCTGGCCATGGAACGCATCCACTGCAGGTCGGCACCGGCCGAGAAGGAGGGGCCGGTACTTGCCAGCACCACGGCGCGCACGGCCGGGTCGGCGCCCAGGCTGGACAGGGTCTCGGTCAGGGATTGGATCAGCGCCGCGTCGAAGGCGTTGTGCAGGTCCGGCCGGTTCATGGAAAGGGTCGCTACCGCGCCCTGCTGCTGCACGAGCAGTGCATCGCTCATTGGTAATGCCTGTTTGAACGGTAATCCGACGAATCATAGCGGTGCAGGGGTGGGACGCCATGACGCAGCGCGGCGATGCTAGAATTGATAACCATTCTTATCAACTTTACATAGGCGCCCATTCAGTGACGTTGTCAGATTTGCCGCTGCATGCTTCAGCGCGCGTGGAAAGCGTTCAGGACCTGCATGCAAACGATGCGATCGCGCGCCGTCTGCGTGAACTGGGTTTCGTGAACGGAGAAGAAGTCCGTTTGGTTGCGCGGGGACCGGTCGGCGGCGAACCGCTGCTGTTCCAGGTCGGTTTCACCCGCTTTGCGCTGCGTCGTAGCGAGGCCGCGCGGGTCCAGATCAGCGCTGAAGGAGCACAGGCATGAGTACGGTGATCGCCAGGTTGGCGCTGGTGGGCAACCCGAACAGCGGCAAGACCGCGCTGTTCAATCAGCTGACCGGCAGCCGCCAGAAGGTGGCCAACTACACCGGCGTCACCGTCGAACGCAAGGAAGGCCGCATGCGTGGGCCGTCCGGGCAGGAGTATGCGGTGCTGGATCTGCCGGGCGCCTACAGCCTGCACCCGGCCAGCCTGGACGAGGCCATCACTCGTGATCTTTGTCGGGGTTTCTACCCTGGCGAAGCTGCGCCGGATGCGCTGATCTGCGTGATCGACGCGACCAACTTGCGCCTGCACCTGCGCTTTGCGCTGGAAGTGCGCGAGCTCGGCAAGCCGATGGTGGTGGCGCTGAACATGGTCGATGCCGCGCGCAAGCGTGGCATCGAGATCGATGTACCTGCACTTGAGAAAGCCTTGGGCGTGCCGGTGGTGGAAACCGTCGCGGTGCGTCACAACGGCGCGCGCGCGCTGGTCGAGCGCATCGATACCCTGATGCCAAAGCTCGACGCCATGCCGGTGCATGCGGCCGAGCCCGGTGCTGATTACCACGCGCAGGTGCGCGACATCCTGGCTTCCGCCGTGCGCATGCCCGCGCCCACCGCCAAGGTGGATGACGCGCTGGACCGTTGGTTGCTGCACCCGGTTTTCGGTCTGCTGACCCTGGCTGTGGTGATGTTCCTGATCTTCCAGGCGGTGTATGCCTGGGCGACGCCATTGATGGATGGCATCGAGGCCGCCTTTGGCTGGCTGGGGCCGGTGGTGGCCGAGAAGCTGCCGGAAGGGCCGCTCAGCAGCCTGCTGGTGGACGGCATCATTGCCGGTGTCGGCGGCGTGCTGGTATTCCTGCCGCAGATCCTGATCCTGTTCGCCTTCATCCTGGCATTGGAGGAGTCGGGCTATCTGCCGCGCGCTGCCTTCCTGCTGGATCGGATGATGGCCTCGGCCGGTTTGTCCGGGCGCTCGTTCATCCCGCTGCTGTCGAGTTTCGCTTGCGCGGTGCCGGGCATCATGTCCACCCGCTCGATCCAGGACCCGCGTGATCGCCTGGCCACCATTCTGGTGGCGCCGCTGATGACCTGCTCGGCGCGCCTGCCGGTGTACGCCTTGCTGATAGGTGCCTTCATCCCGGCCAAGACTGTGTGGGGCGTGTTCAACCAGCAGGGGCTGGTGCTGTTTGCCCTGTATGTGGCCGGCATCCTCAGTGCGTTGGTGATGTCGTGGACGATGAAGAAGTTCCGGCGCGACAAGAGCGAGCATCCCTTGATGCTGGAGCTGCCGTCCTACCGTCTGCCCAATCCGCGCGACCTGCTGGTGGGTCTGTACGAGCGCGCGATGATCTTCCTCAAGCGCGTGGGCGGCATCATTCTGTCGCTGACCATCCTGTTGTGGTTCCTGCTGTCGTACCCGGGCGCACCCGAGAACGCGACCATGCCGGCCATCGATTACAGCTTCGCCGGCCAGATCGGCCATGCGATGGCGGTGATCTTCGCCCCGCTGGGTTTCAACTGGCAGATCTGTATTGCCTTGATCCCGGGCATGGGTGCGCGCGAGGTGGCGGTGTCTTCGCTGGCCACGATCTATGCCTTGTCGGCGGCCGATGACGACGCTGCCATCCAGGCGCTGACCCCGGTGATCAGCGATGGCTGGACCTTGGCGACCGGCTTGTCGCTGATGGTCTGGTTCATCTACGCGCCGATGTGCATTTCCACCTTGGCCACGATCAAGCGTGAGACCAACTCGTGGAAGCAGATGGCCTTCGCCACGGTCTACCTGTTCGGCGCGGCCTATCTGGCGGCGTTCGTCACCTACCAGGTGGCGGTGGCACTGGGAGCCGGCTGATGGACAAGGGCCTGCTGCTGCAATACCTGATCATCGCCGTGGCGGTGCTGGTCAGTGCCTGGGTGGTGCTGAAGAAGCAGTTTCCGGGCGTATTGCGCAAGCTGCGCGGCGTGTTGGCGCTGTGGCTGGTGAAGCCGCAGCGTTCGCCGAGGCTGCAGGCCTGGGGACGACGTCTGGCGCCGCCGGCAGCCAGCGCTGCAGGGGCATGCGGCGGCTGCAACAGCTGCGGGCCAAGCGAGCCTAAGCAGCATTGAGCAATACGACAACGCCGGGGAAACCCGGCGTTGTTGCCTTTGCAGGCAGGAGCAATTGGATCGCGCGCGTTGCAGCGGTGTCCTGGCTTGGCAGAGGGGGAGCCCGGGTGCGCTGCGCTTACCCGGGCTACGGTGCTGGCTGCGCATCGCTGGGTCGTTCGGCCGGACCGCGGGGCTGGCAGTGGTGCAGGCAAGGCTTGGATGTTCGTTGAAGCATCGTGGCTGTACACTGCGTCGATTGCACGGAGCAACCAGGGGAAAGACATGAAGTCATTGATTGGCGTTGTGATGTTGGTCGTGGTGTTGGCTGCAGGTGGTTCGTTCTATCTGCGTGGTGGCAACAAGATCACCGAGTCACAGGTGCGCGCGCTGTACCTGCGCGCCGACCAGGCGCTTGCAGCAGGCGACGACAAGCCGCTGTGCGAGATGTTGTCGAAAGACTATGTGCAGACCACGGTAACCAAGACCGAAACCCAGCAGGCCGAACAGCGCTATGACAGGGAGCAGTACTGCGCCTCCTTGGCTCAAAGCATGAGCCAGCTGCGCCAGTTCCGGGAAACCTTCGGTGGTCGCATGCCGCTGCGCTACGAGCAGAAGGTGAACAGCATCAGTATTGCCAGTGATGGTCGTTCGGCCGAGGTTGAGGTATCGGCCATTGTCGAAATGGCGGGCGTGCGCATGGTCAGCCGCGGCCGCGACACGGTGGAACGCAGCCGCTGGCGGACCTATATGACCGGCAGTCGTTCGATTACCCATGTCGGCAGGATGTAATCGCGCGCTGTGCGCTTGTGTGTTGGGCTGCTGAAGCGTTAGCGTGCCGGCATGAATACGATTCCAACCCGTTTGCTGATCCATGGCGCCTCCGGCCGCATGGGCCAAGCCCTGCTGCGTCTTGCGGCAGAAGATTCCTCGTTGCAGGTGGTCGCCGCGGTGGTGCGCAAACCGCCAATCCAGCGCGTGATCGACGGCATTCCGCATTTCGCCGCCAGCGAGCTGTCTGGTACGCCTGCATTTGATGTGGCGATCGATTTCAGCCTGCCGGAGGGCTTTGATCCGGTGCTGGCGCTGTGCGTGGAGCGCGGTGTGGGACTGGTATCGGGTACAACCGGCATCAGTGAGGTGCAGCAGGCCGCTTTAGCTGCAGCCGCGAACAAGATCCCTCTGGTTTGGGCGACCAATTTCAGTCTCGGCGTGGCAGTGCTGGCCGAGCTGGTGGAGCGTGCCGCGGCAGCGTTGCCTGGCTGGGACTGCGACATCGTCGAGTCCCATCACGTGCACAAGAAGGACGCCCCTTCCGGTACCGCGTTGACACTGGGGGAGTCGGCCCAGCATGGCGGTGCGGAGCCGCGTTACGCCAGCCTGCGTGCCGGCGACATCATCGGCGAGCACTTCGTTCAGTTCACCGGACTTGGCGAGCGAGTGGAGCTGGTGCACCGGGCTACCAATCGGGACATTTTCGCGCGCGGGGCGCTGCACGCGGCCAAGCAACTGCGCCAGCGCAGTCCGGGGCAGTACCGGGTGCGGGATCTGGTTGGGACGTCCGGGCAGGCCTGAAACAGCTGAATGCGCGGCACTTTCCTTCCGGAACATGGCTTTTGTCACCACTGAACAGCTGAAGAGAGGCGAACGGGGCGCTGGCGTTGGTGCCCCCTTGCCTTTACAATTCCGGCTCGCCGAAACACGTTAGCCGGACCGGTTCCCAGACCGCCGTCCGCGCTTTTTTGCAACCGGTTTTTGACCGTGAACGCAGGCGTGGCTTCGGAGTCCCCCGGTAGCCAAAGTGAGATTCCCGTGACCCAA
This sequence comes from Stenotrophomonas sp. STEN029, assembly GCF_056760015.1. Classification (NCBI taxonomy): domain Bacteria; kingdom Pseudomonadati; phylum Pseudomonadota; class Gammaproteobacteria; order Lysobacterales; family Lysobacteraceae; genus Stenotrophomonas; species Stenotrophomonas sp. STEN029. The sequence continues at coordinate 21,016 of NZ_JBRREC010000015.1, forward strand.
GCCGCAATTCTCGTGCTCGAAGACGGCACCGTATTCGAGGGCGAATCCGTAGGCGCGCCCGGCCTATCCGTGGGTGAGGTGGTGTTCAACACCGCCATGACCGGTTACCAGGAAATGCTGACCGATCCGTCCTACGCCCGGCAGATGATCACCCTGACGTATCCGCATATCGGCAACACCGGTATGAACGACCAGGACGATGAAGCCTCCAAGGTATGGGCATCGGGCCTGATCGTTCGCGATGTGCCGCGTCGCCCAAGCAACTGGCGCAACCAGGTGTCGCTGCAGGATTGGTTGATCCAGCGCGGCGTGGTGGCCATCTCCGGCATCGATACCCGCAAGCTGACCCGCATCCTGCGTGAGCGCGGCGCCCAGAACGCTGCGCTGATGGCTGGCCCCGACATCGATGTCGAAAAGGCGCTGGAAGCCGCCCGCAAGTTCCCCGGCCTGAAGGGCATGGATCTGGCCAAGGTGGTCAGCACCGACAAGTCCTATGGCTGGACCGAAGGCCAGCTGGACCTGGACCGCAACGAATTCGTGCGCGCCGAACCGAAGTTCAAGGTTGTGGCCTATGACTTCGGCGTCAAGACCAACATTCTGCGCATGCTGGCCGAGCGCGGTTGCGAGTTGACCGTGGTGCCTGCCCAGACGCCCGCTGCCGAAGTGCTGGCGCTGAAGCCGGACGGTGTGTTCCTGTCCAACGGCCCGGGCGACCCGGAACCCTGCGATTACGCCATCAGCGCGATCAAGACCTTCGTCGAGCAGAAGGTCCCGACCTTCGGTATCTGCCTCGGCCACCAGCTGCTCGGCCTGGCCGCAGGCGCCAAGACCATGAAGATGGGCCACGGCCACCACGGTGCCAACCACCCGGTGCAGGACATCGACGACGGCCGGGTGATGATCACCTCGCAGAACCACGGCTTCGCCATCGACGAAAGCGTGCTGCCTGCCAATGTGCGGGTCACCCACCGCTCGCTGTTCGACCAGACCATCCAGGGCATCGCGCTGACCGATGCGCCGGCGTTCTCCTTCCAGGGCCACCCGGAAGCCTCGCCGGGTCCGCGTGACGTGGCACCGTTGTTTGACCGCTTCATCACCCTGATGGAAGGGGCCAAGGCGTGAGCAAGGCGCGCTGGCTGATGTTGCCGGCGCTGCTGGTCACCTCGGTGGCCAGCGCGGCGCCAGTGACCGCGCAGGAGATCCGCGATCTGCTGCCGCTGACCGGCTTCGAGCGCATGGGCAATGACGCGGCCACGTCCATGTTGGCCAATGTCACGCTCTTCCCGCAGATTCCGGCAGCACAACGCGCGTGCCTGGCCACGCCGATCGGCGAGGTGCTCAATGAAGCACTGGTGGATCGCCTGGTCGCCAATCTTGGCAACGACGGGCAGCAGCACCTCAAGCGCTGGCAGGCGTTCTATTCAAGCCAGGGCGGCAAGCGCATGGTCGCGACCCAGCGCCAGATGATGTACGGCACCGCCTTGCCCGCCGAGTTCGAGGGCGAGCCCAGCGAGCTGGAGCGCAAGCAGGTAGGCGAGTTCATGGCCAGCGGCTCCTATGAAGCCTTGGGTGCCGTGCTTGCGGAGCTGGGCGAGATGCCCGATGGCCTGCCGCTGCGCATGAGCGAGCGCATCCAGAGCCAATGCGGTGTCACGATTGATCCAGAAGAGTTTTCCTGATCGACAGCGTGCGATCACTTCCCCCAGACACGCTGTACTGACTTAGAGAAGAAAATGCCAAAGCGCACCGACCTAAAAACCATCCTGATCATCGGCGCCGGCCCGATCGTCATCGGCCAAGCCTGTGAGTTCGACTACTCCGGCGCGCAGGCGTGCAAGGCGCTGCGTGACGAGGGTTACCGCGTGGTGTTGGTGAACTCCAACCCGGCCACGATCATGACCGACCCGGAGATGGCCGATGCCGTCTACATCGAGCCGATCAACTGGCAGACGGTCGAGAAGATCATCGACAAGGAGCGCCCCGACGCGCTGCTGCCGACCATGGGCGGCCAGACCGCGCTGAACTGCGCGCTGGACCTGGCTGACCACGGTGTGCTGGAGAAGTACAACGTCGAGCTGATCGGTGCCAAGCGCGAAGCCATCCGCATGGCCGAAGACCGCGAGCTGTTCCGCGTGGCGATGGGCGAGATCGGCCTGGAATGCCCGACCGCCGCCGTTGCCCACACGCTGGAAGAGGCGCTGGAAATCCAGACCCGCGTTGGCTACCCGACCATCATCCGTCCGTCCTTCACCCTCGGCGGCAGCGGCGGCGGCATCGCCTACAACCGCGAAGAGTTGATCGAGATCGTTGGCCGTGGCCTGGAACTGTCGCCGACCACCGAAGTGCTGGTGGAAGAATCGGTGCTGGGCTGGAAGGAATTCGAAATGGAAGTGGTCCGCGACACCGCGGACAACTGCATCATCGTCTGCTCGATCGAGAACCTGGACCCGATGGGCGTGCACACCGGTGACTCGATCACCGTGGCACCGGCACAGACCCTGACCGACAAGGAATACCAGCGCCTGCGCGATGCCTCCATCGCCGTGCTGCGCAAGATCGGCGTGGATACCGGCGGTTCGAACGTGCAGTTCGGCATCAGCCCGACCACCGGCCGCGTGGTGGTGATCGAGATGAATCCGCGCGTGTCGCGTTCCTCGGCACTGGCCTCCAAGGCCACCGGCTTCCCGATCGCCAAGGTCGCAGCCAAGCTGGCTGTCGGTTACACCCTGGACGAATTGAAGAACGAAATCACCGGCGGCCTGACCCCGGCCTCGTTCGAGCCGTCCATCGACTACGTCGTCACCAAGATTCCGCGCTTTGCCTTCGAGAAGTTCCCGGCCGCCGACGCGCGCCTGACCACCCAGATGAAGTCGGTGGGCGAGGTGATGGCGATGGGCCGCACCTTCAAGGAATCGCTGCAGAAGGCACTGCGTGGCCTGGAAACCGGCAAGGTCGGCCTCGACCCGACCGAGCTGGACCTGGGCAACGAAGACGACGTCGCCACCATGAAGCGCGAGCTCAAGGCCCCGGGCCCGGAGCGTCTGTTCTACGTCGGCGATGCCTTCCGCACCGGCATGAGCGTGGAAGAAATCTACGGCCTGTCGCATATCGACCCGTGGTTCCTCGACCAGATCGAAGAGATCATCGCTGACGAAAAGCAGGTGCATGCCGAAGGCATCGATTCGCTGAACGCAGCGCGCCTGCGCAAGCTCAAGCGCGCCGGTTTCTCCGACGCTCGCCTGGCGCAGCTGACTGGCACCAATGAAGCGGCTATCCGTGCACTGCGTCGCGCCCACAAGGTGCGTCCGGTCTACAAGCGTGTTGACTCCTGCGCCGGCGAGTTCGCTACCGGCACCGCCTACCTGTACTCGACCTACGAGGACGAGTGCGAGGCCGCACCGAGCAACCGCGACAAGATCATGATCCTGGGCGGTGGCCCGAACCGCATCGGCCAGGGCATCGAGTTCGACTACTGCTGCGTGCACGCTGCGCTCGCCCTGCGCGAGGATGGTTTTGAAACCATCATGGTCAACTGCAACCCGGAAACCGTTTCGACCGATTACGACACCTCCGACCGCCTGTACTTCGAGCCGCTGACGCTGGAAGACGTGCTGGAGATCGTCGAGCTGGAGCAGCCCAAGGGCGTGATCGTGCAGTACGGCGGCCAGACCCCGCTGAAGCTGGCGCGTGCGCTGGAAGCCAATGGCGTGCCGGTGATCGGTACCTCGCCGGACTCCATCGACCTGGCCGAAGACCGTGAGCGCTTCCAGCAGCTGGTCGAGAAGCTCGGCCTGAAGCAGCCGCCGAACCGCATCGCCCGCAATGACCAGGAAGCCCTGCTGCTGGCCCGCGAGATCGGCTACCCGCTGGTGGTGCGCCCGAGCTACGTGCTTGGCGGCCGTGCAATGGAAATCGTCTACAGCGAAGCCGACCTGGCCCGCTACGTGCGCGACGCGGTCAAGGTGTCCAACGATTCGCCGGTGCTGCTGGACCACTTCCTCGATGCCGCGGTCGAAGCCGACGTCGACATCATCTGCGACAAGGACGGCAAGGTCCTGATCGGCGGCGTGATGGAGCACATCGAAGAAGCCGGCGTGCACTCCGGTGACTCGTCCTGCTCGCTGCCGCCGTACTCGCTGTCGGCTGAAACCCAGGCCGAACTGCGCCGCCAGGTCACCGAGCTGGCCAAGGCACTGCAGGTCGTCGGCCTGATGAACACCCAGTTCGCGATCCAGTCCGATGCTGATGGCAACGACGTGATCTACCTGCTGGAAGTCAACCCGCGTGCATCGCGCACCGTGCCGTTCGTGTCCAAGGCGACCGGCATGGCGCTGGCCAAGATCGCCGCCCGCTGCATGGCCGGCAAGACGCTTGCCGAGCAGGGCGCGACCAAGGAAATCGTGCCGGATTACTACTCGGTGAAGGAAGCGATCTTCCCGTTTGCCAAGTTCCAGGGCGTCGATCCGATCCTCGGGCCGGAGATGCGCTCCACCGGTGAGGTGATGGGTGTAGGCCGTACCTTCAGCGCAGCGTTCGCACGTGCGCAGGAAGCCGGCAGCATCAAGACCCCGCCGGTCGGCAAGGTCTTCATCTCGGTGCGCGACGCTGACAAGCAGCGCGTGATGCCGGCGGTGCAGGGGCTGGTCGAACGCGGCTACTCGCTGGTGGCTACCCGTGGCACCGCCGCGTGGTTGCAGCAGCATGGCTATACCTGTGACGTCGTCAACAAGGTAGTTGAAGGCCGTCCGCATATCGTGGACAGCATCAAGAATGGCGAGATCGTCTACATCGTCAACACGACCGAAGGCCGTGCTGCGATCAACGACTCGTTCTCGATCCGCCGCGAGGCACTGCAGAACCGCATCACGTACTCCACCACCGTTGCTGGCGCCAAGGCGCTGGTGCAGTCGCTGGAGTTCCGTGGTACCGGTCCGGTGTTGTCGCTGCAGGAACTGCACAAGGAGCTGAATGCATGAGAGCCCCCATCACGATGAAAGGCGCCAAGCGCCTGCGTGACGAACTGGATCACCTGAAGTCGGAGAAGCGCCCGAAGGTCATCGCCGCCATCGCCGAAGCACGCGAGCACGGTGACCTGAAGGAGAACGCCGAGTACCACGCCGCACGCGAAGAGCAGGGCTTCATCGAAGGCCGCATCAAGCAGCTGGAAGGTGAACTGTCACATTCGGAGATCATCGACATCAGCAAGCTCAACGCTGGCAGCAAGGTGGTGTTCGGTGCGACGGTGACCCTGGCTGACGTCGAGAGCGACGAAGAAAAGCGTTACCAGATCGTTGGTGACCTGGAAGCGGACATCAAGCTGGGCTTGATCGCCATTTCCTCGCCGGTGGCGCGTGCACTGATCGGCAAGCACGAAGGCGACGCCATCGCCATCGACGCGCCGGCTGGCCAGCGCGAGTACGAAATCGTCAGCGTCGAATACCTCGACTGACGATGGCCAAAGCCACGCTGCTGCTGCCCGCGCGCAGCCGTTTTCCGGCAGGCGAACTGCCGGCGCAGGTGGCCATGGCCCTGGGCCGTGCCGAGCGCTCGCTCGGTACGGCCGGTGAATCGGCGCAGCTGCGCCGTCACTTCAGCGTGCAGCCGGCCGCCTGGTCGGCTGCCGCCTTGACCCGCCAGACCGATGCCGGCGACGCCGCGGGCGGCTTCTGGCTGCGTGCCGATCCAGCCAATATCGTGCCGGACATGCAGGGGGCGCGTCTGATGGCGGCGGCCGAGACGCTGCGCTTGGAGCAGACTGACGTTGACGCCTTGTTACCCGCGCTGCAGCCGTTGTTCGCTGGTTTCGGCTACCAATTGGATGCACCGACGCCCTCGCGTTGGTACCTGCGTCTGCCGGCTGACACGCCACTGCCCGAGTTTGCAGAGCCGGATGTGGTGCTCGGCGACGATTTGTTCTCGCATCTGCCCAACGGAGAGAACGGACGCCGTTGGCGCGCGTTGTTGACCGAAACGCAGGTGGTCCTGCACCAGCATCCATGGAATGAACAACGCGTGGCGCAAGGCCAGCGTGCGGTCAATTCACTGTGGTTCTGGGGCGCTGGCAGCCTGCCGGCATCGGTACATACCGCGCACGCGCAGGTGCGCAGCCGTGATGCCCTGGTGCAGGGTTTGGCTGCGATGGCCGGGGTGCGCCTGGGCGGCGAGCAGAGCGTGGATGCGTTGGTCGATCTGCGCCAACTGCGTTCGCTGCAGCAGCTCGCTCGGGATGCAATCGCCCCCTTGCTCGATGCACTCAAGCGTGGCGAACTCAGCGAGTTGCAGCTGGATTTCGAAGACGGTACCGGCTATCGCATCACCCGCGGGCAGCGTTGGCTCCTGTGGAAGAAACCGATCATGACGCTTGCTGATGAGTGACAGTTTGAAGATCGTTCGCCGCGACATGGTCGCGGTCGACGGCTGGAACGATGAAACCCTGCCGTTGCTGCGGCGCATCTATGCAGCACGTGGTGCTACCACGCCAGAGCAGGCGCAGCCACGACTGGCCCAGTTGCATGCACCTGATCTACTCGGCGGCATGCAGGCTGCGGTGCAGTTGCTGGCCGCTGCAATCGCCAACGACAAGCGCATTCTCATCGTCGGTGATTTCGACTGCGACGGCGCCACGGCCTGTGCGGTAGGCGTGCGTGGTCTGCGTATGCTGGGCGCACGCGATGTGGTGCATGCCGTGCCGAACCGGATGGTGCATGGCTACGGCCTATCGCCGTCGCTGGTCGAAGAACTTGCCGCGTTGAAGCCGGGCCTGCTGGTCACGGTCGACCACGGCATTGCCTGTCATGCAGGCGTGCGCGCAGCAAAAGCCTTGGGTTGGCAGGTGCTGGTCACCGATCACCATCTTCCTGGTGAGCAGCTACCACCGGCTGACGCGATCGTCGATCCGAATGTGGACGGTGACGCATTCCCCAGCAAAGCGCTGGCCGGTGTCGGCGTCATCTTCTACGTGTTGATGGCGTTGCGTCGGCACCTGCGCGAGCAGGCAGCATTCGGGACCCAGCCGGAACCTGATCTGCTGACGCTGCTGGACCTGGTCGCCGTCGGCACTGTCGCCGATCTGGTGGCACTGGATGAGAACAATCGCGCCCTGGTTTCAGCGGGCTTACGCCGTCTGCGCGCTGGCAAGGCCAGCGTCGGCCTGCAGGCCTTGATCGAGGTGAGTGGACGCGACCCGCGTCGGCTCAGCGCCAGCGACATCGGTTACGCCGTTGCGCCGCGTTTGAATGCGGCAGGGCGTCTGGAAGACATGGCGCTGGGAATTGAGCTGTTGTTGACCGAAGATCCAGCACAGGCACGGGAGATCGCCACGCTGCTGGAAGAGATCAATGCCGAGCGCCGCGCCGTGCAGCAGATCATGACCGACGATGCCGAACGTGCGGTTGCCCGCGCCGTGTTGGATGACGACATGCAGCGCCCCGTCGCGGCTTGTCTGTTCGACGCTGAGTGGCACCCGGGCGTGGTGGGCCTGGTTGCATCGAAGATGAAGGACCGCCTGCATCGGCCGGTGATTGCCTTTGCACCAGCTGAACCCGGTGGCGATGCGCTGCGTGGTTCGGCGCGTTCGATCAGCGGCTTCCACATCCGTGATGCCTTGGCTGCGATCAACGCCAATCATCCGGGATTGATGGAGAAGTTCGGTGGCCACGCGATGGCTGCGGGGCTGAGTTTGCCATTGGCAAATCTGGATGCATTCAAGGCGGCCTTCGAACAGCAGGTGCAGCGCAGTCTGGACCCGGCATTGCTGCAACAGCAGTTGCTCAGCGATGGGGAGTTGTCGCCTGCCGAACTGGATTTCCAGCACGCCGAAGCACTGCGTCTTGCCGGCCCGTGGGGGCAGGGCTTCGCTGAACCTTTATTTGACGGTGCTTTCGAAGTGCTTGAATGGCGCGTACTCAAGGAGCGCCATCTGAAGTTCGTATTGCGTCAGACCGGCAGCGCGGCGCGGATCAATGCGATCCATTTCAGCGGCTGGACCGGCACCGCACCCGCGCAGCATGTACAGCTCGCCTACCGACTGGTGAGCGACGACTATCGCGGCGGCAAAGCCATCCAATTGATCGTCGAGCACTGCGCATCCGTTTGACCTGACGCGTGCGCACCTCCCGTAGTGCCGAGCCATGCTCGGCAGGGGCTTCCCCCCCCCGATCCATCAATACTCGTAGCACGCCCCCCGGGTGTGGGCAGCGCATCAGGAAACGCAGGCAGAAAGCCTGAAGAAATTCTGGTTCCTTTCCTCGGTTGCGCTGCGCTTACCCGGGCGACAACACTTGTCTGCGCGGCTTTATGTGATCTACATCGCTAAAGACGTGTCTCGAATGTCCAGACAACAAACACCTTCTGTAAGCCGCCGATAGCAGAATCCGCGCAGTTCACCGCCAAGCCGCGATTTGGTTGCGTGAGGACTGCGTGATGAAGCCCGCCATCGACTAATACATTCCTACGAATTCAGCATTCAAAGACCCGATAAGGGTGTCAGAAAACTGGCGCGTGACATAAAGCAATGGCACAGTCGGGTTCTCGACAACGCATGGGACGACGGAACGCCCGATGTTTGCAGAATCACTTTCAGCAGCAGGCGGCTTGCAACGCCTGCATCAAGACCGCCGCCTGGTTCGAGTGGAAACCGCGCTTTCACCAGAGACCTTTCTGGTCAAGCGCTTTGACGGCAATGAATCGGTCTCCGCGCCATTCCTCTATCACGTCGAGTTGCTGTCTACCCAGCCAAGGCTGGAACTGAAGCAGCTGGTTGGGCAGCCGCTACGTCTGCTTCTGGGCGACGAATTTGGTGGCCGCAGTGTGCACGGCTATGTGCGCGAATTCGCTAGCACCGGGCAACAGGCACAGTTCAACAGTTACCGCGCCGAACTGGCACCTTGGTTCGCTTTCCTCGATTACACCAGCAATTGCCGCATCTTCCAGGACAAGAACCTCCTGCAGATCATCGAAGAAGTGTTTGCCGGCTACGAACAGTTGGCGCGCTACCGCTACGATCTCAATGCAGGCAAGTTGCAGCCCTTGTCCTATTGCGTGCAGTACAACGAGTCTGACTTTGCTTTCGTCAGTCGCTTGCTGGAAGACGCGGGCCTGTACTACAGCTTCGTACATGATGATGAGGGGCACACGCTGGTCATCAGCGATGACTCCACACTCAGTGTCGTACACGGTGAACCGGCTGCAATCGCGTATGTGTCCGATCAGGGAACCCTGGCGCGTACCGGTCTGCATCGCTGGGGCGCGCGGCGCAGGGTAGGGCCGAGTGCGCAGACATTGCGCAGTTTCGATTTCAAGCAGCCCAAGCAGCAACTTGATGGAAACCAGGGCAACCAGGTGCCAATGGGCTTGTTGCCGCCGCTGGAGCAATACCGTTATGACGGCGCAGCACGCTTTGCAAACAGCCGCGTTGGTGAAGCCTTGGCGGCAGTACGTAACGAGGAAGTGAGCTGGCCGACCAAGTTGTTCGAATGCGCTGGCAACGCCGGTGACCTGGGGGCTGGTGCTTGCTTCAGTCTCGAGCGGCATCCTGATTTCATTGGTCGCGATGAGGCAGACCGTGAGTTCTTCGTGGTGTCGATGCAGCGCGAGGGTCACAATAATTTCGCCAGCGATTTCTCCAGTGCGGAATTGCCCAGCGTTGAGATGCAGGCGCAGGTATTGCGCAGGCGTATTCCGTTCCGTCCCTTGCGACAGACACCGTGGCCACGCATGCCTGGACCGCAGACCGCAACGGTGGTCGGCCCGCCGGGCGAGGAGCTGCATGCCGACGCCTATGGCCGGGTGAAGGTGCAGTTCCACTGGGACAGGAAGCTGGATCGACGTGAGAACGCCTCATGCTGGATCCGTAGCTCCAGCCCTTGGGCGGGCGCTGACATGGGCGGTGTGTCGCCGCCACGTGTCGGCCAGGAAGTCATCGTCGATTTTCTTGATGGCGATCCGGATCGCCCGATCATCACCGGCCGTGTCTACAACGAGCAGAACATGCCGCCGTTCGGCATGGAAGTCAGCGGCCTGAAGTCGAAAACGGTCAAAGGCGGTGGTTGGAACGAAGTCTCCATGCACGATGGTGCGGGGGGCGAGCTGTTGAACATGCGTGCGCAGCGCGACATGGTCACCACCGTTCTCAATGACCAGACCGCGAGCATCCTCAACAACAAGACCACGAGTGTGGCGGTTGACCACGGCATGACCGTGGGCGGCAACCAGACCATCGGTATCACCGGCAATCGCGGCATCACCGTTACCGGTACCGATACCTCGACCGTGACCGGCACTCGCACCACTGATGTCACCGGCGCAGTCGCCGAGACCTTTCACACCGGTCAGACCAAGACGATTCTCGCTGCCGGCTATACCGAAACCATCACTGGTCCTTTCACCACCACGTTGACCGGCAACTACATCAGCCAGCGCACCGGCACGTGGAAGCAGACCATCACCTCGACCTCGTGGGAACAGGTGCAGGGAAAAGTTACCGAGCAATACCTGGCAGGGCGGGAAACCACGATTACGGGCCTGGACAAGCGCGGAGTCACCGGTGCGGTGGAGGATGCAAACAAGGGCTCGCGCACCATCGGTGTGGAGGGAACGTTCGAGCAGGGTGTCACCGAAACCCACTCGCAGTTCTCGACCGGCGACATGACCTTGTCGTCCGCAGCCAAGCTGATCGCTGCAGTGGGCGAATCGTCCGCCATCGAGATTACCGCCGGTGAGATCAGGATAAGTGCCGGTGGTTCAGAGGTAGTGATCAACGCCAGTGGCGTTTCGGTCAATGGTAGCGAGATCAAGCTCAACTGCTAAGCAGAACGGAGATTCAGCGTGCAGGACACCCCCATGTTGCGCGGCCTCGACACCTTGCGCGAAGCTTGGTTACAGGCCAGTTCCGATCCATCCAGGCGATTGCTGATATGGCGTTTGCCAGCCAACGCAAGCCGCCTGCTTGCTGCATTCTTCGAGATGCAGCGGCACGACGAAGGACGCAATACGCCGGACTTTTTTCTGCGTATCGACGCGCGCTACGAGCTCGGTTTCCGCTACAGCCGGCAGATCAAGCAGGACTTGTTGGAGCGCTATCTCGGCAGTCAGGATGAACTGCGGGAGCAGGGTGTTTCACTTGGATGGCGCGGCCCCAATGAAACCCACCCGGACTCGGCTTCCGGCGTGGTCGAGGTGCTTGAGAGCTTTGTTGCGCATCATGGTGACCATATGCGCCTGATGGCGGCAGTGTTGGAACCAGAACGCCAAGCCCCGGGTGACGGCTTTGAGCGCTGGGTCTCGGCGGCACTCAGCGCCGGCCCGGGCAAGCGCCTGCGATTGGTGTTGGTCGACACCCAGGAAGATCCGCGTTGGCAGCCACTGCTGGAGAAACACAGTGACACGGCTGCCTTGATCGGCGGCGACGTCGATATGTTCGCCATTGCCCGTGACACCGCCGCGCAGGCGAGTGGACGCGGCCCAGAGGTGCTGTACCGTCAGTTGCTTGCTGACCTGATGCTGCTGATCGAACGCGGTAGCCCCGCACAGGTGCTAGCCCGCGCCGATCGCGCGCAGGCGCTGGCGTCACGCAGCGGCTGGCACGACCAGCAATCGGTAGTGCAGATGATGGTGGCGGGCAGCTGGCTCAAGCACGGCGACCACGCCAATGCCATCAATGCTTACCGCACTGCGCGCAGCGCTGCTGAGAGTGCCCGCTCAGGCGGCAATGCCGCAGGCGCGGATCTGGTGATGCAGAGCTGGTTCGGCGAAGCCGGTTGCTGGTTGACTGCGAAGCAGCCAGAACGCGCCGCACAGACCTATCTACAGGCATCGGCGTCGGCTGCCAGTATCCCCAATCCCATGTTCCAGCTGGAAGGGAAGCGCATGGCCGGTTGGTGCCAGTTGCAGGCGGGTAACAAAGAAATCGCGCGCACCGAGCTGCTGGAAGCGATTCGCATCGCAAAGCCGCTGTCGCCGGCAGACCGCAAGACGACGACCTTGCCGCAGGCATTGTGGGATCTGCTGTTGCTGCAGGACGCACGACGCTGCGAGAAGCTGCAGGAGATTTCGGCACGCTATGTGCAGGCCAGTACCAAGGTGTTTGTTGATGCCGAGAGCAACGCCATGGCGTTGGGCCCGCGGCCCGCACGCGCTGCGCTCGACGCCATCGAGGTGCAGTTGGACGCAGCGTTGGAGCAGGGATTCCATCGCGCCCAGCAGGAACGTGAGCGGTTGATCCAGGCCGGTGATGAGTTCTTCCGCAAGATCGTCGCCGTGGGCCGCGACTTCCTCGATCCCGGTTGGAACGGTATTCCGACGCTCGAACACCCGCTGGACCACGAGATACCCGTATGGAGCGAGCCGCCGGCAATGCAGCCACTGCCCGATCCATCAACACTACTGCAGCCATCGGCTGGGACACGTGACGCATCAACAACGGTAGGAGCAGCACTGGCATGACGCCAAGCAGGAAAACAGCAGTGATGGCGGTGGCCATCGTGGTCGGGATCATCGTCGTGGCCTGGATCAGTGCCGACTATCGCGACGAGGTCAAAGCCTTCCTGCGCGCATTGCTGCGCGCGATCTGAGCGACAAGGAGTGTTGCCATGAGCATCGCCGCCAAACACCTCGATCCGCAGTTGGGCATCGACATCCACATGTATGCGGTGCCGCCAAGCCCACTGCCAACGCCGCATATCGGCTTGGTGCTGGATCCCTTCGATTACATCCCGTTTATCGGCTCGACGATCAAGGTCAATGGTGTGCATCGCGCCACCGCCGGAACTGGTGGGCTGGACGTGCATATTCCGCTCGGCGTTTGGGCGCCACCGTTGGCTGCACCAATGGGTCCGCAGTTCGACGGCGAAGAAATCTTCATGGGTAGCCGCACCGTATCTGCGGATGGCGAACCGTTCTCCCGGTTGGCGATGCCGGTGCTGGACTGCAACCTGGCCGGGATGATCAATCCCTTCCGGGTGAAGAAGCCGAAGAAACCGCTGCGCGCGATGTCCCTGCCGACCGGTTTGAACGTGGCCATTCCCAGCAGCGTGACAGTCGGCGGGCCGCCAACGATTTCGTGGACAGCGATGGCGTTCCGCGCCGCGTTTGCCGGATTGGGCAAGCTGCGCAAGAGCAAATTCTTCCAGGGCAAGATGGATGCCTTCAAGAAGTGGCGTCAAGGAAAGTGGGGGCATCTGCCGTCTGGCACGCTTAAATGCAAGATCCTGCGCGCCGAGCCGGTAGATATACGAGACGGCAGCGTCGTGATCAGTCACCAGGATTTTCATATTCCAGGCCGTCTGCCGTTCGCATGGCAGCGCAGCTACAGCTCCGCCCAGATCGGGCGTGGCGGTGCCTGTGGTATCGGCTGGCAGACGCCTGCCGATATCACCTTGGAAGTGCTGGCTGATGGGTCGGTATGGATGTCGGGGCCGGGGCAGGTGGCGTTCTTCCCCGAGCTGCCACCGGTTGATGGTGAAGCGGCAGCGATACTCGATTTTGTGGATGGTGCGCGCCTGCTGCGCCAGAACGGTCAGCTGCGGGTGCGCTTCAAGGGCGGGCTGCAATATGTGTTCGGCGGGGACCTGCGGAGTGGCGTTGCTGCGCTACCAGTGCATGGCCTGCTGGCGTTGGAACGCATCGAAGACGCCAGTGGCAACTACTGGCGCTTCGAACGCAATGATGGCCATCTGGTACGTATCGTCGAAAGCGGTGCCGACGGCCTGCAAGGCCGCTTCATCGACGTGGATACGCGCCATGGCCGCATAGAGCGGATGGCACTGCACGACCCGGCAACCGGGCTGGTGCATCCGCTGGTGAGTTACCGCTACAGCAGTGAAGGTGATCTGGCTGCAGCGCTGGACGCTTTGGGTGCGGCGCGTACATTTGTCTATCAACAGCATCGATTGGTGCAGCACACGGACCGGGTCGGGTTGTCGTTCTACTACGCGTTCGATGCGCAGGGACGGGTAGTGCACTCCTGGGGCGATGGCGGCCTGTACGACTACCATTTCGAGTACGACGCACTGCTGCGCGAGACGCGCGTGATTGATTCGCTCGGCCACCTGAGTGTGATCAAGTTCGATGAAAACCAGCTGCCCCTGTGCGAAATTGATCCGCTCGATGGCGTCACCTTCTTCGAGTACGATGATTTCGGCCGCACGGTCGCGGTCACGGATCCGGAAGGCCTGCGTACGGACTTTGCTTACGATGCACGCGGCAACCTGTGCTGCCTGACACGGGCAGACGGAAGCAGCTTTCAGTTTGACTATGATCCGCTGGACAACATGGTTGTTCTGCGGACCCCAGACGGCGCGACGTGGCAGCAGGAATTCGACGGTAAGTTCAAGCTGGTGGCACAGGTGGATCCACTCGGTGCGAGAACAAGCTTCGAGTACAGCCCGGAAGGTCAACTTCTAGCCCAGCAGAATGCCCGGCAGGCGATGACACGGTTGCGTTACGATCGGCACGGTCTGGTCTGTGCGGTGATCGATGCGCTCGGCTCCGAAGCGCGCTATGCAAGCGACCCTCTCGGCAATCTTTTGGAACAGGTGGATGCGCTAGGGCAGACCAATCATTACGAATACGACAAAAAGGGTCGCCTGTTGGTTGTCCGAGCTCCAGAAGGAACCAGCATTCGATGCGAGTACGATGCTGAAGACCAGTTGATCCGGTACATCGACGAGGCGGGTACGGAGACTCGTCTGGAGTATGTGGGTGTCGGGCAGGTGTCTACCCGCATGCAGGCTGATGGCCATAGCGTGCAGTACCGTTACGATAGCGAGCAACAACTGATCGCGGTGATCAACCAGCGCGGAGAGTCCTATCAGCTGGTACGCGACGCGCTTGGACGTATCGTCAATGAGGTCGATTATTGGGGTCAGGAGCGCCGCTATGACTACGATGCGGCGGGGCGCCTCAAAAGCGTGGTGGATGCGCTTGGGCAGCGAATCTCTTTCTCAAACGACAAGCTGGGGCGCATCGTCCGCAAGACAATGCTCGATGTAAGGCATCCAGGAAGGCAGGTGCAGGAGCATTTCGGCTACGACAAGATCGGACGCCTGATTGAGCTGCGGAATCCGGCGAGGAGCATAAGGCGACGCTACGATCCTGCCGGGAAAATGCTGGAGGAGCTGCAGGACGGCTTCAAGGTCAGCTATGGATACGACGAGGTTGGAAATCGCGTTTCGCGGCGGACTTCCGCCGGCAACTGTGTGGCGATTGTCTACGATCTTCTCGATCAAGCGGTGTCGATCGCGATCAATGATGAGTCGCCAATCCTGATGCAGCGCGATGCGTTGGGTCGGATTACGCAGGAAGTACTAAGCCCGCATCTGCTGCGCAACTTCAGCTACAACAGTCGCAACCTGATGACCTCCCAGTCCATCCTGAAGGACGCGGCGCCGCTGCTTGAAACAAGCTACGACTACGATCGAAGCGGTAACCTGGTACGGCGCAATGACAGTGACCAGGGCGTTGACGAGTATCGGTACGACGTCATTGGGCGGCTGCTGCAGCACACCGATCCAAAGGGCAAGATAGAGCGATTTTTTACTGATCCGGCGGGTGATCGTCTGCGGACAGAGATCAAACAGGTACAAGTGCGCAGGATCGTGGGTGGTGAAAGCGACGCTCAAGGAACATGGACGCGCGAGGGGACCTATCAGGGAGTGCGCTATGTGTTCGATAGGGGGGGTGACCTGGTACGCAGGGGGAGTCCGCAA
Source organism: Stenotrophomonas sp. STEN029 (assembly GCF_056760015.1). Classification (NCBI taxonomy): domain Bacteria; kingdom Pseudomonadati; phylum Pseudomonadota; class Gammaproteobacteria; order Lysobacterales; family Lysobacteraceae; genus Stenotrophomonas; species Stenotrophomonas sp. STEN029. Next base: position 36,720 of record NZ_JBRREC010000015.1, read on the forward strand.
GGTGGATCGGATGATCTCACTCTTGTCTGGGATGCGAATCATCGGCTTGCTGAAAGTACAAAGAATCACGTAACGACCAACTATGGATACGACCCCCTTGGGCGACGGGTATTCAAACGGAATCAGGCTTGCACAACCTGGTTCTTCTGGGATGGTGACGCGTTGCTGGGCGAAGTCCAGCAGGCCAACGATGAAGATGAGGTCGCACCGATCTGGGTCGGAAATGTTGCAAGTCTGGTGGAGGTGAGGGCGCGACAGCAGCAGCTCTCCAGGTTGCATGAACGGGTGCGGGAGTATGTTTACTGCGCCAAATCGTTTGTTCCCCTGGCCCTGATTGAACCTGGCAAAGCGGCCAACGATGGGCTCGCACCAGTCGCTCAGGCCGAGATCAAGGCGGGCGCCATCCGCGAAATTGACGCTGTCGATTCGTCTACGTCATTGGAACAACGAGCGCAGATCGGTCCATCGATAGATCAATCATCGATTGGTCGATTGGGTGGGATGGTTCTGGGGGCGAGAGCCAAGGAGCTTGGTCCCCCTGTTGGGGTGGGGCCGTCGCGTTCGATGGGGATGTCTTTGGCGACGCCACAGCGTATTGGTAGAGTCGAGGACTCCAAATCCGCGCCCGTAGCCATGGTAGTGGGATCCCGTCCAGACAGTGGGTCGGTTCTGGTGGGAAAGGGGCTGCACCGGGTCTACATCTACCAATGTGACCCGAATGGAGCTCCGCATGCCCTGATTGACAGGTTCGGAGCCATTGCTTGGTCCGCAGGCTCTGGTACTTGCGGTTCGTCAGGCACCTATCATGGCCGGGTAGCCAACCGGATTGGCCTGCAAGGGCAGTACCACGATGACGAGACCGGGCTTGCGTATGCCAGGCATAGATACTTTTCCTCTGACATCTGCGCGTTCGTTTCGAAGGATCCCATCAGGATACTCGGCGGTATCAACATATATGAGTACGCAGTCAATACGCTGAGGTGGGCCGATCCACTTGGCCTGAAGGGGGGGAGTACCGAGCTCGACAGAAATATCGGTGGCAGGGTCGGTGATGGCATGCAGGCGCATCATCTAATCCCTGAGGAGGTGATGGACAATCCCGCCTTCAAGGATATGTTTGATCACCTGGAGTCGATGGGCTTTGATAGAAATGGCGCTGCAAATGGCATACATATGCCGGGCTCTGAGAGTCTTTCAAAAAAGACAGGCATGGTAGGGCACTGGAGTAATCATGACATGTATACCGCCGATATCTCCGCAAAAATTGATAAGCTGAATACCGCTTGGAAGAGTGGAAAGTTGTCGGATATGCAGCTTTTGTTAGGTATTCGCAATGTTCAGTCGCGGGCTTTTGCCGATATTGAAAGCGGCAAGGTGGCACGCGCGCTATCAAATGCATGCAGGATGGGGTGATTGATTATGCTTTACATGGTTCGTTACATTCCTGACAACGTTGGATGCCCTGTAGTCTTGAAAGGGAAGTTGAACAAGCCTTGGGCGTGGAATGCGTTCGATCCGGATCTGTCAAATGCCGGATTTGAGGTCGGATATGTTTACGAAGCCAAGCACAAGTTTCTGAACTTCGACTACTGGGACCTGAACTGGATGGCGTCGGAGCAGTTTGTCGAGATATGCCGGAAATTTGATGTTGGCGTTGATGCCGTTCCAGTGGATGTAGTGCTTTCCGATGGCGCATCGTCGGTTAAGAAATACTTCTATTTAAGATGGTCCGCGTGGGCTTCTGTCATCGATTTGGATCGTTCTCGCTATGAGCTCGAGAAAGACCTGGCGACTGGCGAAGTCTTGTATCAAAAGTATTTTCCAGATGCGCCGGTCCTGGAGTCGATTGAGAGTTTTGTTGTCGATGAGAAAAAGGTGCCTGGAAGTGCGGCGTTTCTTTGCTTGGATCTCGGCCACACCTTGGTGTGCAACGCGTTGTTTCGTGCAGCGTGTGAAGATGCTGGCTTGCAAGGCATGGGTTTCGAAGAAATCACGTCGTATACCAAGAGTGACTTCTGGGATTGAGGCTGTAGACGCCTGCTGCGCTTGAATCGCCGTTCGCAGCATTGATGCGCTAGAGATGGTGAAGAAGGGGCGGGTGGAGGTGTATCTGTTTCCATGGCCAGTCGCTGGCGTCGCCTTGGTCAACGGTGTTCAGTTCCCAAGCTGCCGTCGAGCGTTTTGTCGGCATGATGCAGTAGCGACTTCCCGGCGATTTGCCAACGCCGATTGCGTGGTTATCGCTTATCTGCCATCTGCAGTTCCACTGTGTAGATCACGCTGTCTTCGATCTGCCCATCAACCGCAAAGGCGATGGACAGCTGGTCCGCTGCAAGATCGGTGCGGTGGGTGAAGCAGGTGGCCACGCCTTTGGTGCAGCTGACATCCCAGACATCACCACCGGCAGCGCGTAGCTCGCGTACCGTGGTCCGGTTGGTGATCGGCAGCCCTTGCAAAGAGAGTGTCTGGTTGAAGACGCTCCGTGGTTCCAGCTCGGTGCCGGGCGCGGGTACGTCAAAGCCGGCTGCTTCGCTGTCCATGTGATTCAGGACGATGGTGACGATGCTGGCGTTGGGCTCTTTGGCGTTGTCGGGATAGACACGGATGCCGAGCTTGTCCCAGACCAGAACCGTCAGGCTGGGGTTGGGTTGCGTGCTTCGATGGTCTGGGCCCAGTGCCTGGATCCACGCGCTCATTGGTGCGCCAAGCTCCAGCGCCTTGCTTTGGTAAATCAGGCCCGTTGGCGTGGTTTCAAGTACGGGCTTCGCGGTGCTGGCCGGCGCGGTGCTTGTGGCCTTCGACGACACTGCATGCGATGAGCTGACATCGCAGCCGATGAGTGCCAAGCCGAGCAGTGCGGTGACCAGTGCGCGCTTCTTCACTTCTTGCCGCTCCCTTTGACCTGGTTCTTCTCGCCGAAAAGATCTTCATAGAATTTGGTGATGTAATCCCAGCTGTCGGTGCCGTAGCGGCCAACGCGGCGGATACCCTCGAGTGCATCTTTGCCATGCTCTTCGTGCAGGTGCTCGATCTCGGTCGCCGATGCAGCCCTGCGGATATTGGCCGCATGGTCTTTGGCCCAGGCCGAGACATGAGGGCATTGCCAGCTGCTGTCGTAGGGGTGGACCAGGTAGTCCTGTGCAATTTTCACAGGATCGCAGAGCCCATTCCCGTTCCAGCGAGCAAGCATGGCCTTGCCAACTTCGGTTACTGCTTGCTGGGCCAGCTTCGCTGCGAGGGTATGCAGTGGATGCACGTCGTGATCCTTGGCCAACTGCGAATGGCTTGGATCGGTCGAGCCATTCTTGTTCGGGTCCGAGTCGAACATGGTCTGGGCATCGTCGACGCTGTTGCCGATCAGCAGCAGCAACTGCTGGTAGACAAGGTTGTAGCTGTTCAGTATCAACCGCATTGGTGCCGAGGCGATCCAGCCGGCGCGTTCCAGGTATTCGTGGCCTGGAATGTTGAGCATGCGATCGCGTAGTTTCAGGAAATTCTGGAAAGCGTTGTAGTAGCGTTGGTCACTCTGCTCGGAAAGCAGGACAAGCATGATTTTCTCGCTGTCCGAGCGGTCACCTGGTTTGCTGGCCTTGAATTCCCAGCTCTCCACGCTGAACAGCTTGTGCGCGATGGGTTCGGCCAGGCTGGCAATCACGTCGGTGGAACCGAACATGCCGGTAACCACCGGGTAGGTGTGCTTGCAGTCCGCCTTGCCCGTCCAGACCAGCACGTTGCTGTGCCCAATCTTGCGCAGGCTGAGTTCGCAGAAATTGGAGTGGGCGAAATAGTCCTCCAGCACATGCAGCGCGGAGCCAAAGTGACGCATACCGTCGGCAGTGCGGCCCAGGGAAATGGCCTGCCTCAGTTCCGAAGCCATGAAGGCGCTGGAACTGCTGATGTAGCGCTTCAGCGATGTGTTCTTGTCGACACCAAGCAGCGGGCTGTTGGCAGTGACCCAGGGCTCGAAGTCCTTGTCGATGGTTTTCGGATCGGCTGGATCGGGCTTTATGTTCTTTGGGTTGTCGATGTGCTCGCTGGGACGGTAGACGCCAAGCCGCGCAGGCGTGACCTCGTAATGCGCCTTGTCGCGGTAGCGCAGCTCGTGGAATTCGCCGCCGGCGAGGATGTCGACGATCTTGGTCAGTGCCTCGCGGGAAATATACTTGCCGAGATCTTTCGGCATGTTCGGCGGGCGTACGATCTTCGGATCCAGCAGCTGCGAATAGTCGCGCAGCCAGTTGCCGAAGTAGATCGCCGCCAGGTCCCTGCGGCTGAAGCCGACCCTACCCAGCACGGCTTCGATCGAACGGTGGCCAAATGACTGCCCCGGGTTCTTGGCGTGGTTCTCGCCATCGCCTGCGCTGAAGCCTTCGTAGCGACCGTCGTGTGACTGGTTGTCCTGCGCGGCAACCGGACCCTGCTGCCGCAGTGCAGCCTGCACCTCGGCATAGTTGACCTTCAGCGGGCCGCTGAACTCGGGCGAGGTGTAGTCGGCATAGGTCGTTTCATGGCTGCCTTCAAGATCGAAGAAGGCGAACCGGTACGCCATGCTCGTACCTTCTTCATGCTCGCTGTCGCCGGCGATGCTTGGCTTGCCACTGGCATCTTTCTCTGCCAGATCGTTGCGAAGCACGTTGTCTACGTGGTGACCAAACTCGTGCAGAAGCACGGCCAGCAATTCGCGTGAGGCCTCGATCGACGTCGATGCCTGATCAGCCGCCGAGGCATGTACGCGGATGACACGCTTCTTGTTGTCGTAGTCGGCTGGGTAGGGGCCGCCGCTGAGCACTTCGTGCTTGGGTTGTGGGAAACTGCCGCCCTTCAATGCCTCCTGCAGCTTCATATAGGTTCTGGCAGGTATGTCGAAGCCGAATGTCGGTGCCATCATCATCACGAATTCGATGGTGGTGGACTTCTCGGCAGCGCTGCGCAGCTGGTCGTAGGCGAAAGTGCTTTCGATCTTTCGTGCCGGATCGGGTTTGATCTTGAATGCAGGCAGGGGCGGCAGTCGCGGCGATGCACTGCTGCCGCTCTTGAACGGATGCTTGCCGGCCTTGACCTTGAACTCACCCGGGCAGCTGAAGGTGATGTCGCCGCCTTCAAGCGTGATCGCGCTGCTGCCGGCTTGAAGCACGACCTTGCTCTTGGCGAGCACATCGATGCGCTGGTCCGTAGCGGTAACGGTGATGGCTTGATCGGCCAGCAGTTCCAGCTCGCCATCGTTGGACTGCAGGCTGACCGGGCCGTTGGCGGCAATCAAGCGCACCGGCCCAGCTTGCGCGAACAGCGACACCTGGCCGCCTGAAACCGCAGCAATGGTTTCGCCGCTGCTTGCATGCAGGTCCTGCTGCACGGTGAGCTGCAGATTCTTCCCGGCGAAGGCAATCGCGCTTGCTGGTGTGGTCCATGCGATATGGTTCGGCGCCTCGGCAAGCAGCACTGGCTTGGCGAAACGCTCCACCGGTTGATCACCAGCTGCGCGGCCGTCGCTGGGCTTGAACTGCGATTGACCGTTTACCACGGACTTGAAGCTGCCTTCCGCAGTTGGATCCACCTGCTCGCGCAGTTGACCGGTTTGTTGCCAGGCTTTGAGCCCGGGCACCTGCTGTTGCTGCAGTGTCTGCTGCATCTGCTCAAGACTACGCTCTGCGCCTTTCAGCTGCGCAACAACCTCGGCGTTGTCCATTACCGTGGAAGCAGCGCGCTCTTGTGTGCTGGCGGAAAGCAACAAGCCCTGCGCGGCGTGTACGTTGCCCCAGCCTAGTGTTGCCAGCTCAAAGCCTTCACCACGCAGTGCACCGCGCGCGGTGTCCTCATGCTGGACCAAGTAGCCAAGCTCCAGGCGACTGTCGGCAAGCGAACTGTGCAGGCGCGTGCGCAACTGTCCGGGTGTGTCGTCCATCAGCCATTGCTGGCTGCCACCGCCGTCATGCGCGCGCGTGTGCAGGCCGCTGAGCACGCCGGGATGCTTTGCGTTCTCATCGATGCCGCCGCCAAACGGCGGTGCTACGTTGCCGTTGTAAAGCTGGCCGGTGATGCGTGGTTGGTCGATATCGCCGTGCAGGAATTCGACCAGTACCTCGCTGCCGATACGCGGCAGGAATGCAGTGCCCCAGTTGGGGCCGGCAACCCATTCGGCAACCGAGACCCAGCTGCCGCTGGTTTGATCGCCGGGAGCGTGTCCGGCCTGCGCACTGCCTGTTTCACTCAGGCCACCCGCATTGGGCGTGCTGCCACGCTGCCACGAAAACTGGACGCGGACCTGGTGCTCGCGGTTCGGACTGAGAGCGGCATCGGCGACGCCAACGACGCGTGCGGTCTGCAGGCCGTGCAGGGCAGGGCGATCGTGCGGCAGCGCACGCACCGGGACGCTGGCATCAGTTGCAAGAAAATGGTTCCGGTAGCTGCCGCGCTCAAGCGCGCTGTTGCCAAGCAGTTCGGCGATGCCGCTGTCGAGGTTGTTGACTGCGGTATGAGCGACGACCAGCAATTGGAACTCGCTGCCTTCGTGTTGCGGATGCTGGGATAGCGCGAAGCGGGAACCGGCAGCCATGCGCCGTTCACTGCTGCTGCCGCTGTAAAGAACCTGTGCAAGCTGCAGCGCATCCAGCCTTGCCTGCGCCTCGCTTTGCGCCCAGCTCGATTCGTTGAAGCGGCCGGCGCGTGGTTGCACATAGACTTCGAGCGATGGAACGTCGCCAGTTTCAGCGTTTGCCTGTGCAGCAATGGCGGTGAGTTTGTCGCTATGCCAACTCGCAACCGTGCTGCTGTTTGGCACCAACTGCCGCTGCTCGCCGAAATGGGTGATGCCATCGCTGGACTCGCTGGCCGCGATGCGATGGAAGCGCACAGTTCCAATATCGGGAAGTTCGGCCTGTGGATCGAAGATGACCAGGGTATGGGCGCCGTCGCCATCCTGTTTCTGCTCGATACGCCAGGCAAGCCCGCTTTCCGCCAACAGCCGACTGACAAATTCCCAGTCGGTCTCGCGATACTGGGTGGTGATGGCGCGCTGTGGCAGGCTTGATTCGACGTCGAAGCGATACGCTGCCTGCGGATAATCATCAAATATCTGCCCGCAGATCGCACGTACATCCAGCTCCTGGAAGATCACCGCGTTGCGGCGCAAGCGCAGTAGTGCAGTCCAGGGCTCGAGGGTGAGCTGGTAACGCGCCAGGCCGCCGTCGCTGCCGAGCTGCGCTACGTCGGTGCACAGCCCGTTCCACTGGCGCTGTGAACCATCGGGTAGCTGCAGTTGCAGGGTCAGTGCTTGTTCCAACCAACTGTCCGTCTGCAGATACGCATCGGTGCTGAGGCAGTCGATCTGCAGGCGCATATCGCCGCACAGGGCTTCTTCGCCCTCGAAACGTTCAACCACCAAACCTTCATTCGGTGCTTGTAGCTTGATCAGCCGATTGTTATGTGAGATCGCGGCGAGCGCGGTAGACAACGAGGAGCTCGGGACGTCCATATCGACAGGCTCATGGCAAAGTGATCGTGATGTGTGCAGTGCGTTCTGGCATCTGCACAACGTTGTTGTAAGCAGCCAGCTGTTGGCGGGTGTCGTGGGCCATGTAGGTGCGCAGGCCAATGAAGGCGAGCACACCGACGCAGCCAACTACCGCAGCGGGCAGCCATAGAGGAATCACCCGCCGCAGCTGGTTGCGGATATTGTCCGGCGGTAGCGCATGCGGCGCGAAACCGTGGCGCTTGCCTTTCAGGTAGACGATTTCATCGCCCAGCCGCGCAGTGAGATAGCCGAGCTTCTCGGTGCCTTCCAGGCGGTACTTGCCCTCGAAGCCCATCAGCAGGCAGTAGTGGTACACCTCCAGCGACGGCAGGCGCGGACCGCCCTGGCGACGCAGCTCCTCAAGCTTTTCGAAGAAGTGCTCACCGGCAAGATGCTCACCAAACATGCGCAACTGCAGCGGGCTTCGCTCCCATACTTCATGCAGTGCCGAAGGCTGCGAGAGGATGGCCTCGTCAACGGCCGCACAGAACGCGTACTTGGAGGCGTACACATCTTCAGCTGCTATGCCAAGGCGCATCGCATTGCGCTCGACGCTGTCGAGGAACTTCTGCACGGTCTGCACGAAGCCTTCAGCGTCATTTGGCAGCTGGCCGCGCTTCAGCAGCAACAGCAGGTAGAAGCCGTCGGACATCAGATCCTGCAGGCTTTGCGGCGCTGTCGAGATCGGTGTGTTGCTCGCCATGGCAGCGTTGCCGGTCAGTGACGGCATCGGGCCCGGGGTTGGTGGCAGGTGTGAGTTCATCAGGTGGTCACCGCAACGAGTTCCAGCTTCAGGTCGGCAATGCCGGCCGGGACGTAGATCATCAGCGACTGTGATTTCAGCATGCGCTCGTATAGCGCGCCGCGCGGATCAATCTCGAAATAGTGGCTGCCCGGTCGTACCGGGATTGCCGCAGGAACCTGCGCCGCGTGTGTGAGTTTCACGCCAGGCAGGGCGGAGAGCACGCACTTCTCGACGTCATCCGGCGCGCCGATCTTGAAGCGGATCGGGACGGTCTGGATGAGGTCCTGTGCCGGCATCGATGCCGATACCGAAAGGTAGAACGAAGCCTCGCCATCGATACGCTGCGAGTCGAGCCGGCCCAGGTGATAGGACGGCTTGATTTCGTTCAGCGCGATCTTGAAATAGCGCGTGGAGATCACCGTCTCCAGCAAGGCACGCACGATCTCCAGCAACTTGCGGAACGATGCCTCCGGTTGATCGTGGCGATACACCGGCAGGTCGTTGAGCTGGTAGGTGTTGGAGAAGGTAAGTAGCGCACCGGCCATGCGCAGCAACTCCTGATGCAGGCGTTCCGGGTGCAGCTGCGGATGATGCAGCAGGTGCGCCAGTGCGCTGAACGAAGAGTTGATCGTATGCAGCAGCCAGAACGATGCGATATCGCCCGAGCGGAACTCAATGATGTTCTGCGAGGTCTGCCGATGCAGGCCGTAAAGCGCGTCGACCTTTGCCTGCAGTGCATCCAGCACGGAACGCAGTTCGCGATGCAGGAATGGCGACGCCTGCAACTGTGCGCACGGAGGAATGAACTCGTCGTCCAGCTCGAAGCCGCCACTCGAGGTCCTGCGCACGCGCGCAACAGGAACCGTTGCGTAGGCATCCTTGGGCTGGTCGTCGGTAAGCAGCTTCACTGCTTTGCTGAGATATGCCAATTCAGCTTCGGCAGCATCCGTGAACAAGTCGTCCGAAACCCGGTTGGCCTGCCGATAGCGCGCAAGCGCGGTGCCTTCTGCATCAGCGCAATTGCGACCATCATCACGCAATAGCGGTAATGCGAGATACACAATCGTTGACTGTATCCCCGGTGGAAGATCTTGCAGCGATACAGCATCCGGCAGGCCGTCGTGTACCGGAGCATCGTAGCTTTCGCCGTCAGGAAATACCGCGGATAGATCTAGGGGGCGCAGCGTGCCGCCTGTCAGAGCATGCGTGTCAAAGCGCACTCGGCGCGCGCCCCAGGCATAGGGATGCAATGTCTGCGACAGGTCTTGTAGGCGCGCCTCGTGATAGGCGTCTTGACGCTGGAAGTGCTGCGGGCGAAGGAACAAGCCTTCACCCCATAAGACCTTCGACATCCTGCTTACGTAAGCCACATTTCAGTCCTTGGAAATTTCGTTGGCGCGTTGCTTCAGGCTTTCTTTGCCCTCTGGTGCATTGCTACTGCACCGGCAGCTTCGCAGCTTGATGTGAAAACTCCATTCACATCCTGATTCTCGTCACATCTTGTGGTTCGAGCGCGGCAGATACTAGCGCATGCCTGCGCTGCAATGTTGTGGTTACAGCAAAAACGCACAGTCGTTCAGCGAGCACCGGCACAGCGTATGGAAGCCAGGCTGCCTGGATCACCCGAGATGCGCGAGCTTAAAGCTGCGCTATCAGTTGTTAGTGCACATGCGTGTACGCCGATTGTCAGGCCATCATTGGGAAGAGTCTTGTTGCGTGCATCAAAGGCCATGCGCCATCGTGCTTCTGCAGGTGAACGAAACAACGCGACGACGCCAATGACAGCGGTGCCATCACTGAGTTGTTCGGGCAATTCCTGTCGTACACCCGGTGTCAGTACTACTTCGTTCACAGAAAGAAGGTCCGCGCCAAGCGCGGTCTGTTCGCCGGCCTGGTCAAGGAAAGAATTGAAGGTGGCTTGTTCAAAGCGTTGTGCACTGCGCAGGTGGTAGATCTTCAGTACGGCAGCGCTGGCGCGCTTGTCATTGCCGGCATTGAGATTTGTCCCAGCGTAGATTTTCAGCGGTATTACGGGGGGCTTTTCAGGTTTGCTTTCACGCAGACCAACGGCTTGCAGTGTACTGTCCATCGCCTTGCTCAACTTGCCACCGGACGCACAACCACCTAATCCAATGGTGCTAACAAGGACGAAAGTTGTGACGGAAACCACACGCGGAAGTTTGCTCATGTACGCATTCATTTAGTGATGGGCGCCAAGAAAACAGCGGGGAAGTGACGACATGTCGGTGCAAGTGCAGCACGACGATGTGAAGGAAATGTCTAGAGAAAACAAATCGCGGATTTGAAAATAACTATACCCACGCGCATTTGCGAATGTACACTGCCGCCGCTGGGACTGGATTCCCGCAAGTTGTATCGGCGGAAATGCGGCTCCCTTTAGGAACTTATTTCGACGAAGGAATCACTATGGATGTGAAGGTGTTTGGGGCGGCAACACGTCGTTCGGTTTTGGCGTTGGCACTGCTGTCGGGGTTGGGCGCATGTGCATCGACACCAAAGAAGGCAGCAGAAATTCCTTTCGATGTAACGTTGGCGAATGCCGAGGCGCAGGTCGCTACCGCGGGTGCGGATGCAGCGATCAGTGCGTTTGAGGTTGCAGCGAAAGCTGATCCAACGCGCAAGGAGCCGTGGGTACGCATTGCGCAATTGCAGTTCGACCAGAACCGCTATGCACGCGCAATCGTCGCGGCCGAAGAAGTATTGCAGCGTGATCCTGATGACCTTGTTGCTGACGGCGTTCTGACCGTCGCTGGCTTCCGCATTGCCAACGAATCGCTGCAGCGCCTGGATGGGCGCGGTGCGTTGGCGTCGGAAACCGCACAGCGTGAAGCGCAGACGTTGGTGACCACGCTGCGTAGCACCATGGGCGACGCCATTCTTGAAACCGGCAAGCCAAAGCCGCGTGCGACGCGACAGGCAACACGTTCAACGGCTGCGAGCCGTCGCGCCGCACAGCCTGCAGCCGCCCAGCCTGCACCGGCGCGTCCGGCGCGTGACAACGGCGCGGATCCCTTCCAGAACATTGGCAACTAAGCCGGATCAACAGGACCAGTCAGGAGACACTCATGGCCAAGAAGGACAGCGTTCAAAAGCGGTTGCAGAAGATCCGGCCGCCGCGCGTGCAGCTTACGTATGACGTGGAAAAGGGCGACGCGATCGAGCAGAAAGAGCTGCCGTTTGTGGTCGGTGTGATGGGTGATTTCAGTGGTACGCCGGAAAATCCGCTGCCCAAGGTCAAGGACCGCAAGTTCGTCAACGTCGACCTCGACAATTTCGACGAGGTGATGGAAGCGGCTGGCCCGCGCGCGGTCTATCGCGTGCCCAACAAGATCAGCGAGAGTGGTGGCGAGTTCGGCGTCGAGTTGAAGTTCAACTCGATCGAAGACTTCCGTCCGGAGTCGGTGGTGCAGCAGATCGACCCGCTGCGCCGTTTGCTTGAGTCGCGCACCAAGCTGGCTGATCTGCGCAACAAGTTGGCGGGCAATGAAAAGCTCGAGGACCTGTTGACCGACGTGCTCAACAACACCGAGCAGCTCAAGAAGCTCGGCGCGGCGAAGGAGGAATAAGCGATGGCGTCTGAAGCCAGTCAACTGTCCGCGCCGGTCGCGGCTACCGAAGAAATCGATCTGCTCGACCAGATCGTAGAGAAGAGCAAGGTCGCCAAGTCGCGCACCGAGCATGAGCGTGCCAAGGACATCATCTCTGCGCTGGCGCAGGAAGTGATGGAAGGTACGGTTGTGGTGTCCGACAACCTGAACCTGACCCTGGATGCACGTATCGCCGAGATTGACCGGATCATTTCCGAGCAGCTCAGCGCGGTGATGCATGCCCAGGAGTTCCAGGCGCTGGAAGGCAGCTGGCGCGGCTTGCACTACCTGTGCTCGCAGACCTCCACCGGCCCGAACATGAAGATCAAGGTCTTCAATTCGCCGAAGAAGGATCTGGTCAAGGACTTCAAGTCGGCCATCGATTTCGACCAGAGCGCGCTGTTCAAGAAGGTCTACGAGGAAGAGTTCGGTACCTTCGGTGGTGCGCCGTTCGGTGCCCTGATCGGTGACTACTTCCTTGGTCGTCAGCCGGAAGACATGTACTTCATCGAGCAGATGTCGCATGTGGCAGCCGCTGCTCACGCGCCGTTCCTGTCTGCCGCCAGCGAAGGTATGTTCGGCCTGGAGTCGTTCACCGACCTGGGCAAGCCGCGCGACCTGGCCAAGGTGTTCGATACGGTTGAGTACGCCAAGTGGAAGTCGTTCCGCGAGAGCGAGGACAGCCGCTACGTTGGCCTCACGCTGCCGCGCTTCCTTGGTCGTTTGCCGTACAACCCGAAGGACGGCACCACGGTTGAAGGCTTCAACTTCGTTGAAGAGATCGAAGCCGCCGATCACAGCAAGTTCCTGTGGTGCAACACCGCCTATGCGGCCGGTGCACGCCTGACCCAGGCATTCGAGAGCTACGGCTGGTGTGCGGCGATTCGCGGTGTTGAAGGTGGCGGCCTGGTCGAAGACCTGCCAACGCATACCTTCCGCACCGATGACGGTGAAGTGGCACTGAAGTGCCCGACCGAGGTCGCCATCACCGACCGTCGTGAGAAAGAACTCAGTGACCTCGGCTTCATGCCGCTGGTGCACTGCAAGAACACCGACTACGCCGCCTTCTTTGGTGCGCAGTCGGCACAGAAGCCGAAGAAGTACAACACCGATTCGGCCAATGCCAACGCGATCCTGTCTGCACAGCTGCAGTACATTTTCGCGGTCTCGCGTATCGCTCACTACCTGAAGGCGATGATGCGCGAGAAGATCGGCAGCTTCGCATCCGCGGGCAACGTCGAGGAATTCCTGAACCGGTGGATCGCCCAATACGTACTGTTGGACGACAACGCCAGCCAGGAAGCCAAGGCGCAGTTCCCGTTGCGTGAAGCATCTGTGCAGGTTTCGGAAGTTCCGGGCAAGCCCGGTGTCTACCGCGCTGTGGCCTTCATCAGGCCGCATTTCCAGCTCGATGAGCTGTCTGTTTCGTTGCGTCTTGTTGCTGAACTGCCGGCGTCGGCAAAGAAGTCGTAACGTTTTGATGTTGCTTTAGCGTCGGGTAGGGACCTCGGTCCCTGCCTAGCGGCGGCGCACATTTCTAGAGGGCGAAGCCCCCCTCAACCGCCGGGCCCCCGCCCGGCAAACAATCTCACGGAAGAACGGAATTTAGGAGACCAGATATGCAACATGCTTTTCTTTCCATTGACACCATCAAAGGTGAGTCGCACGACGACAAGCACAAGGATTGGATTGAAATCCAGTCCTTCTCGCAGGATCTGCTGCAGCCTCGCTCGGCCACTGCCTCCACCTCCGGTGGTACCACGGCAGCCCGCGTGAATCTGTCGCCGATCGAAATCATCAAGTCGATCGATCTCGCTTCCACGGCCCTTAACCAGGCCGCCGCAAACGGCACCACCTTCCCGAAGGCACGCGTTGAGTTCATGCGTGCGGACAAGGACGGCAACGCGATCAATTACTACCTGGTCGAGCTGCTGAACGTGCTGGTACACCGCGTCACCACCACGGTTGACAAGGAAGGTATGCCGCAGGAAGTGGTTCAGTTGAGCTTCGGTGCAATCAAGTGGACTTACCAGCAGCAGAAGCCGGAAGGCGGAGTTGGTGGCAAGACCGTGGCACAGTGGAGCGCAACCAAGAACATCCCGAACTACACCGTTTGATGATGTGTTCTGCGATGGCGCGATAAGCGCCATCGCAGTCTCAATCCCGGCAAGGCCAGGAACGGCCCTGCAGTTGCATCGCTGCCTTGACGCACGGATGCCCAGCTACCGGAAACAACGATGAAGGGACTCGAACCCAGCCTGTTGGAAAAGCTGTTTGACGATAACCCGCGCAGTGCGGGTGCCGGGCCGATCTTCAAGTCCGTATCGCTGGAGCAGTACAAGGAGTCCATTGCGCGTGACCTGGAGGGGCTGCTGAACTCGCGCGCCGCTTTCCAGGAAAGCGATATGGCGGAGTTCCCGAACTGCCGCCAATCCCTGTTGACCTATGGGCTTGCCGATTTCTCGGCGATGAGCCTTGCCAATGCCTATGACCGTTCCGCCATCTGCCGCTCGTTGGAGCAGGCGGTCGGCCGCCATGAGCGCCGTTTGAAGAACGTCAATGTGCAGCTTGATGCCGGCAACCAGTTCGCCGGTGGCCTGCATTTCACCATTCATGCGCTGCTGGATCTCGAGCCTGCGCGCGAGCCGGTAAGTTTCGACGCGATGCTGCAGCCGTCCACGCTGCAGTACCAGGTTACCCGCGCCCGTCGCACCCAGCAGGCGCTCTGATGCAGGATCTGCTGCCCTTCTATGAGCGCGAACTGGCCTACCTGCGCCGTTATGGCCGCGAGTTCGCCGAGCGTTACCCCAAGATCGCCGGCCGTCTGCAGTTGTCCGCAGATGGCAGCCAGGACCCGCACGTTGAGCGTTTGATCGAGGCATTCGCGCTATTGAGTGCGCGCGTATCCAAGCGTATCGACGACGACTACCCTGAGTTCACCGACGCGCTGTTGGATGTGCTGTACCCGCACTACCTGCGACCATTCCCGGCCTGCTCGATCGCCTATTTCGATATGGACGGCGTCGCTTCCAAGCTGAGCGCACCGGTGCGGATTCCGCGCGGCACGTCCTTGCAGAGCCGCGCGGTGCGCGGCGTCCCTTGTGATTTCCGCACCAGTTACGATGTGGTGCTGGCACCCATCGGTATCTCCGCCGTCACCTATCGGGCGGTGGCCGACGCGCCCATGGCAACCGCATTGCCGAGCGGTAGTGGGGGGCAAATCTCACTGAGCTTCAATCTGCTCTCCGATCAGCTTGGGTTCGCCCAGTTGGGCACCGACAAACTGCGTCTGTTCCTCGATGGGGAGCCGTCGGTGCGCGCCGCCTTGCGTGACGCACTGCTGCTCGGTGTAAAGGCCGCGTATGTTGAGTCGGACGGCGATGGTCGCTGGCGTCGGCTTGAGTCAGTGCCGATCAGCCCGGTTGGCTTTGCTGACAGCGAAGCGCTGATTGATTTCCCGGCGCGTTCGCACCCTGCGTATCGCTTGCTGACAGAACTGTTCGGCTACCCGGAAAAGTTCGGTTTCGTCGACCTGGACCTGACCGCCACCAGCGCAGGCGCCAGCCGCCGTTTCACCTTGCACCTGATCCTGCCCGCCGGGCAGCAGGAGCGGGCCAATGCAATGGTGCTGGAGGACATCGGCCTGCACAACGTGCGGCTGGGCTGCACGCCCATCGTCAATCTGTTCAAGATCAACGGTGAGCCGATCCGGGTCACCCATCGCACGGTGAACTATCCGGTGTTGGCGGACGCACGCCGTGCCTATGCCTTTGAAGTGCATTCCATCGATTCGGTCTACCGTATCCGGCAGACACCGCAGGGCGAGGCCATCCATGAGTTCCGTCCGTTCTACTCGCTGCATCACGGCGAAGACCCGGATCGTACCGGGCAATACTGGGTCGCCCGCCACGACGAAGACATTGCAAGGCAAAGCCCCGGTTTCGAAATGGAGATCAGCTTCGTCGATCTCTCTTTCAACCCGGTGTTGCCGCAGACCGATACGGTCAGCCTGGAGTTGACCTGCAGCAACCGCGATCTACCGCATCAGCTCGCCTATGGCGTGGCGGGTGGCGACTTGAGCATCGAAGGCGGCAGCCCTGCCAAGGCCATCACATTGCTGCGCAAGCCAACCCGACCACTGCGCTTCCGCCACGGGCGGAGTGCGCAATGGCGCCTGATCTCGCATCTGTCGCTGAACCAGCTGTCCCTGAGTGGCAGCGGCCTGGCAGCGCTGAAGGAAATGCTGCGCCTGTACGACCTGTCTGGCAGCAATGTTTCCGCACGGCAGGTGGACGGCATTCTTGCACTTGAGCAGGTGCCGGCGACGACCTGGATGTCCGGTCGCCAGTTCGCATCTGTCGTACGCGGTCTTGAAATCCGCTTGACCATCAATGAGGCCCATTTTGTCGGCACCGGCGTGGCTGCATTCGCGCAGGTGATGGATCATTTCTTCGCACTGTATGTGCATGCCAATAGCTTTACCCGACTGGTGCTGATTTCCGGCGACAGCGGGGAGGAGATCGTCCGATGCGAAGCGCGCAGCGGCGAATCGATCCTGGCGTAGCCCAGCAGCTGCTGGCCGAGCCGCACCGCTTCGAGTTCTTCCAGGCGGTGCGCCTGCTTGAGCAGGTGTTCGAGCGACAAGGAGTGAAATCGGGGCAGGCAATTCCGATGCGGTTGCGTTTCCGCAACAGCCTGTCCCTGGGTTTCCCTGCGACCGAGCTGTCTGCCGAAGGTGAGGTGTACTCGCTCGCCGGCGATCGCCTGCAGGAACGTGAAGACATCGAGCAGGCGCTGGCTGCCGAAACCCTGGGCGAAGTGCATCTGACCCCGCAGTTCATGGGCTTGCTCGGCACCTCCGGTGCATTGCCGCTGCATTACACCGAAACGTTGCAGATTCGCGAACTGTACGAGCGCGATCGCACCGCACGTGCTTTCCTCGATATTTTCTCAACCCGCGCCGTAGCGCTGCATTACGCGGCCTGGAAGAAGCACCGGCTGGCATTGCAGTACGAGCTGGACCGGCGCGAGCGCTTCCTGCCGCTGGTTTTGTCGCTGCTCGGCATGGGGATGCACGAGCTGCGCGACCGGCTGCATGACGGCGAAGGCGACATCTTCGATCAGGCAGTGGCGTACTACGCGGGCGCGATCCGGCAGCGGCCAGTATCGGCAGCGCTGATGCAGCGCGTGCTCTTGGACTACTTCCAGGTGCCGCTCGAAGTGCAGCAGTTCGTCGGCGCCTGGTACCGCGTACCGGCAGGGCAGGCGACGCGTCTGGGGCAAGCCAATGCCGTACTGGGTGCCAGCGCGTTGGCAGGTGATCGCGTCTGGCAGCGGGATCTACGCCTGCGCCTGCGCATCGGCCCGTTGTCGAAGACGGCATTTGACGATTTCCTGCCCGGCGGAACTGCAGCCCTGGCCTTGGCCAAGTGGCTGTCGCTACTCACCGGCGGGACGCTCGAGTACGAAGTTCGATTGGTACTGCGTGCCGAGGACGTCCAAGGCAGCGCACTGGGAACAGGAGCGCGCTTGGGTTGGGACAGTTATATGTGTACACGCGGGCAAGACGGCGCGCGCGACGACACCACCTATGGCATCCATACATTGCAATAACGAGGCGCCGGCAGCGATGACGCTGCCGGTAATTGAACGGTTTCAGCAGGGAGTGCGTGGTTCCGAATGAGCATCAACCTCAAAACACTTATCAGCAAGTTGGACGACACCTGCCGTCAGGCGACCCAACGCGCAGCCAATCTGTGCATGGCGCGTGGCAACTACGAGGTGGATCTGGAACATCTGTTCCTCGCCTTGTTGGAGCAGCCCAAGAGCGACTTCGTGCTGATTGCCCAGCGCAGTGGCATATCCCCTGAATCACTCGAGCGCGATCTCAGCGACGAGATCGGCCAGTTCAAGACCGGCAATACGCGTACGCCGGTGTTCTCCCAGCATCTGCCGGCCCTGTTCGAGCACGCCTGGCTGATCGCCTCGCTGGATTCGGAAACCACCCGCATCCGCAGTGGCCACTTGCTGCTGGCGCTGCTGACCGAGCCTGATCTTGCGCAGCTGGCCTACCGCGGCTCCAAATTGTTCGTGCGCTTCAAGCGTGAAGAGTTGAAGCACGACTTCGCCAAGCTGACCGAAGGCTCGCAGGAAGCGCAGACCGTTCGCTTCGCCGATGCTTCGGCGACGGGCGAAGGTGCTGGCGAAGATGCGGATGCAGTACCGGGCGAGGCCAAGGGCGGTCTGTCCAAGACCCCAGCGCTGGACCAGTTCACCACCAACCTCACCCAACGTGCGCGTGACGGCAAGATCGACCCGGTGATTGGCCGCGATGCCGAAATCCGTCAGGTCATCGACATCCTGATGCGCCGCCGCCAGAACAATCCGATCCTCACCGGTGAGGCCGGCGTCGGTAAGACCGCCGTCGTCGAAGGCCTGGCCCGTCGCATTGCCGAGAAGGATGTGCCCGACGTGCTGCAAGGCGTTGAGCTGCACACCTTGGACATGGGCTTGTTGCAGGCCGGTGCCAGCGTCAAGGGCGAGTTCGAGAACCGCTTGAAGAACGTGATCGACGAGGTCAAGAAAAGCCCGCATCCGATCATCCTGTTCATCGACGAAGCCCACACCATGATTGGTGCCGGCGGCTCCGCTGGCCAGAACGACGCCGCCAACCTGCTCAAGCCAGCCTTGGCGCGCGGTGAGCTGCGGACCATCGCCGCCACCACCTGGAGCGAGTACAAGAAATACTTTGAAAAGGACGCCGCCTTGGCGCGTCGTTTCCAGGTGGTGAAGGTGGAGGAACCCAGCGAAGTGCTGGCCGCCGCCATGCTGCGTGGCATGGTCAGCCTGATGGAGGCGCACTTCGGCATTCGTGTGCTGGATGAAGCCGTGACCGAAGCCGTGCGCCTGTCGCACCGCTATATCAGTGGCCGCCAGCTGCCGGACAAGGCCGTCAGCGTGCTCGATACCGCCTGTGCAAAGGTCGCACTTGGGCAGAGCGCGACGCCCGCGATCATCGAAGACACCCGCAAGCACCTGGATCGGCTCGAGGCCGAGCTGGCTGCATTGCAGCGCGAGACCGCCGGCGGCAGCACCTTGCATGAGGAGCGTCTTGCCGAACTGAAGGCGCAGCAGCTTGAAGCGCAGGCTGTGCTTGCCAGCAATGAGCAGCGTTTGAGTGTCGAGCGCGAACTGGCCGGGCGGGTTGCAGCGCTGCGCCAGCAGCTTGAGCAAGGCCTGGCGGGCGAGGGTGATGCGGATGCGTCGGCGGACGAGCAGGCCGACGTCGCTGTCGCAAAAACGACGGGCAAGCGCAGCAAGTCAACGCGTGAGCTCTCGCCACAACATGCAGAGCTGGCGAAGTTGCAGGCGGAGCTGCGTGATCTGCAGGGCGAGACCCCGATGGTGCCGCTGCAGGTGGATGGCACCGTCGTCGCTGAAATCGTGTCGGCATGGACCGGCGTGCCGCTTGGTCGCATGGTCAAGGATGAGATCCGCACCATCCGCTCGCTGGGCAGCCTGCTGGAAGAGCGGGTCATCGGCCAGGATCACGCGCTCGACGCCATCGCCCAGCGCGTGCGTACCGCGACCGCGAAATTGGAAGACCCGAACAAGCCGCGCGGCGTGTTCATGTTTGTCGGGCCCTCCGGCGTGGGCAAAACGGAGACCGCGCTGGCCTTGGCCGACATTCTGTATGGTGGTGAGCGCAAGCTGATCACCATCAATATGAGTGAGTACCAGGAAGCGCATAGCGTGTCCGGCTTGAAGGGCTCGCCGCCGGGTTACGTCGGCTACGGCGAAGGCGGCGTGCTGACTGAAGCTGTGCGCCGCAACCCGTATAGCGTGGTGCTGCTCGATGAAGTGGAGAAGGCGCATCCGGACGTGCTGGAAATGTTCTTCCAGGTGTTCGACAAGGGCGTGATGGATGATGCCGAAGGCC
This sequence comes from Stenotrophomonas sp. STEN029, assembly GCF_056760015.1. Taxonomy (NCBI): domain Bacteria; kingdom Pseudomonadati; phylum Pseudomonadota; class Gammaproteobacteria; order Lysobacterales; family Lysobacteraceae; genus Stenotrophomonas; species Stenotrophomonas sp. STEN029. The sequence goes on from NZ_JBRREC010000015.1 coordinate 56,522, forward strand.
GCGAGATCGACTTCCGCAATACCTTGATCATCCTCACCTCCAATATCGGCTCCTCGCAGATCATGCAGTCCTGCCTGAACAAGCCGGCAGAAGAAATTCCCGCCGCAGACGCACTTGCCGAAGCCCTGCGGCCGATCCTGATGCGCAGCTTCAAGCCGGCCTTCCTTGGTCGTTTGAAGGTGGTGCCGTATTACCCGATCAGCGATGACGTGCTGGTGCGCATCATCAGCCTCAAGCTCGGCCGCATTCGTGACCGCGTCAGCGCAAACCACAAGGCCAGCTTCAGCTGGGACGAAGGTCTGGTTGAAGCTGTACTGGCGCGCTGCACCGAGGTGGACTCGGGCGCACGCAATGTCGATCACATTCTCAACGGCACCTTGTTGCCGGAGATTGCGGAGAACGTGTTGACTGCCATGGCCGAAGGCACCCGCATCAACAGCATCAAAGTCAGCGCCGGCAAGAAGGGCGATTTCAAGTACAAAGTTTCTTGATTACGGAAGAAGGAGAACAGCATGGAATTTTTCGGATTTGACCGCCAGGCAGCACTGAACCACTGCGACAGCCTCGAGCTGGGCCTGGGGCGCGACCTCGACCGCGTGCGCGCATGGAATCGCCTGCGCCCGGAACACATCGTCGAACTGCTCGAAACTGCAGTGCCGGCAGCGCGCCAGGATGCACGCATTGTGGCTGGCCAGATCAGCCGTGGCTCCTGGCGCATCCACATGGATAGCGCGCCGGTCGGCAAGCCGCAGCTGGTGAGCAATATGCGTGAGGTGCTTATTTCCGCTGGTGGGCGTGACTATCGCCTGCAGGTCAGCGAAGGCGTGCGTCTGCGCCTTGAGGAAATCGCGCAGGTCGCTTGATGCAACGGTAACAACGCCATTCCGGTGCTGGCGGGCACCGGAATGGATGGCAACAAACAGATGCATCCAGCAGTTTTCAGTCCGGGCCGTAGTGCGCACTACAGCCCATGAAGGCAGATCAACACCATGGATTTGGTAAACAACGTATTGGCAGCCCTGGCCGGGCCCGCACAGACACAGCGCTTCCTGCGGCTGCATACCGCGCTGGGCGGCGACGTGCTGGTTGCGGAGACCCTGGATGGCGTCGAGCAGATCGACGGTATCGGCTTTCAATGGACGATCACCGCGCTATCCGTTGATGCCGGCCTGCAATTGCAGCCGCTGATCGGCAAGCCTGCCTTGCTCCAGCTGCAGCAGGCCGACGGCAATCATCGACCGTTGCACGGACGCATCACCGCCGCCGAACGGATTGGTAGCAATGGCGGCCTCGCCCGTTATCGCCTGCGCTTGCAACCATGGTTGGCATTTCTGTCGCAGCGCGTGGACAGCTACGTATTCCACGACAAGACCGTGGTCGAGATCATCGAAGACATCTTTGCCGACTACTGCGGCTTGGCGCCCGAGTGGCGCTGGGTGCTTAACGATGCCAGCCAATACGCCAAGCGCAGCCTGACCACCCAGTACCAGGAGAGCGATCTGGCGTTCGTACAGCGGCTGCTGGCGGAAGAGGGCATCTTCTATTGGTTCGAGCATGAAGGCGACCCGGAAGCAGCGGCTCTCGGCAAGCACACTCTGGTATTGGCCGATCACGCGCATGACGTTACCGATCTCGGCAGCGTTCGCTTCCATCGCAGCAATGAAAGCGAACGCAGCGATGCCATCCAGCAGTGGCAGGAAGCCCGCAGTTGGTGCACGCCGAAGGTGGAGCGGGCAACCTGGGATTACCGCAGCCTTGAGCGTCGCCAGGCAAGCGCCGAAGCAGAGCAGGGTGCCGACCTCGGTGTGGTTGACCAGGACACCAGCGGGCCTTATGGCTGGCAGGACAATGCGCGCGGGCAACGTCGCGCGCAACAGCATCTGGATGCACTGCGCGTGCGCTCGCACCTGATTGAAGGCGGCGGCCAGTGGCGCGCACTTGCGCCGGGCGCCAAGCTCGCTTTGTCACAGCACCCGCAGGTGGCCGAGGACGCTGCATTCCTCTGTATCTCGGTGCGACACCAGGCCCGCAATAACCTGGATGCTGATGTATTCGATGCACTCGAGCAGACGCTTGGCCCGATCAACCAGCGCGCACTGGAGCTGCCAACGGCATTGGCGGGCATCCGTAATGGTGCAGGTCGTAATGACATCAACACAGGTTTCTACGACAACCAGTTCGCGGTGATTCCGGCCGAGGTCATCTACCGCCCGCAGACCGAAGATGGGCATGGCGTACACCTGCACCCGCGCCCCAGCGTGACCGGCACCTTGAGTGCAGTTGTGGTCAGTGATGGCGATCCCTTGCTGTCTGACCGCGACCACCGCATCAAAGTGCAGTTCCCGTGGCAGCGAGGCGGCAATGCCAGCAACGGCTTGGCGCACCCGGCCGGCGACGACAACGCGCCCGCCAGCGGTAACGCCTGGACATGGGTGCGCGTCATGACCCCGTGGGCCGGCGACAACTGGGGTGGCGTAGTGCTGCCGCGGCGCGGCCAGGAAGTATTGGTCGCGTTCCTGGAAGGCGATATCGACCGCCCCGTGATTGTTGGCGCGCTCTATAACGGCCGCGGCCAACAGGACGCACAGCACAACAAGTTGAACAGCGGTGGCGCCAACGCCACTGGCAATGCCGCCGCATGGTTCGAAGGCAATGACCACGCCGCCGTGTATACCGGCTTCAAGAGCCAGGCGCTGGCAGAAAGCCAAAGCGGCACCGGCGGCTACCAGCAGCTACGCTTCGACGACACGCCGGGGCAGGGCCGCGCCCAGCTGTCGACAACGCAGCACGACACCACCTTGACCCTCGGCCACCTGAAAGGCGGCGACGACAACGTGCGCGAAGGCGAACGGGGTTTCGGCGTCGAGCTTTCAACCCAAGCACACGGCAGCCTGCGTGCCGGTCGCGGCCTTCTGCTGACAACAGAGGAAGGCACGCCGCAAATGGCTGCACCACAAGCCATCGCACAGTTGCAGCAAGGCCACGACCTGCTCAAAAGTCTTGCCGACTCCGCAACTGATCAGACTGCGCAGCTGCCCAAAGATCCAGCCGAGCTGCCCATCGATCAAACCCTGACCGAACTGCAGGAACAGCTGAAAGCAACGCATAGCGGCAGCAGTGCCGGCAGCATCAATGGCGGCGATGGCGAAGCGCCTGGCTGGAGCGCGCCCGTACTACTCGGCAGCGGCGTAGCCGGCGTGATGAGCCTGACCCCGGCCGATCAAGCATGGGTAAGCGGTACCCACATCTTGCTGAGCAGCGGTGTCGCATTGAACTGGATGACGCAGGGCTCGCTGAGCCTGGCAGTCGCACAAGGTCTGGTGCTCTACACGGTGGGCAGCGAGGGCAGGAAAGACAGCCCCAATCAGGAGCGCGGCATCGCCCTGCACGCAGCACAAGGCAAGGTAAGCGCACGCGCGCACAAGAACCAGGCCACGATCGCTGCGAAGACCAATGTCCGCATTGCCAGCACCGAAGCCAATATTGAAATGGCGGCGTCGAGCAAGCATCTGCTGGCTACGGCGGCCGGTGCTTACATTCGGATTGAAGGCGACAACATCGAACTGGGCGCGCCGGGGAAGGTTGAGTTCAAGGCTAGCCAGAGGGATTGGGTGGGGCCCCAGGCGGTGGATGCTGCGGTCGAGTCAAAGCAGGCACCTTTCAGTGGGTGCCTCGAAAAGTTCAAGGATGCAACCAGAGGAGGGGCTGGACGTGTCGCTCTCTAGGTCCCTCTCTGACGATGAAGGTTTGAAGTGGGACGCGTTAACATCCCTTCGTGAGCGATTGTTCAAGGCTAAGCATAGCTATTTATTTGTTGATCCAACGTCGGGTGTGCCTTGGGATAGGTCGTACACGAAGGTTGGCGATAGTTATAGCGAGGTTCTTGTGGCACCTCGGAAACTGAATTTGCCGAAGGATGCTTGTCCGTTCTTGGTCCCATTGAACAACGAAGTTGGTGGAATCTTTGATTGGACTTTCGAAATAGCTTGGTCACAGCTATCGGACCCTCAGGCTCCTTACCCGGTGTGTGCCTGGATTGGTAGTGATCTTGAGGTGGGATATTTGCAGTCCCGAATGTCAAAGCAAATGTTGCAGTCGGTTGGAGTCAGGACTTGGCTTTTCAGGTTCTATGACCCAAGAGTCTCCCAGCACTTGGTATCCTTTGTCAGTAAAGAGTTCTGCATCTCAGGTCCTACCTCTTGGTCTTTTCTGGATGCGTCAGGGAGGCTTCAGAAGCTGCCCGTCAGCGAGACGGAGAGCATTCGCTATCCTGAAGAGTCCTCTTTGGAACGTCTTGATTGGCTAAAGACAATAAACGCTGTGATCAATACGTGGCCATCGCTTACCGATGATATCGTCGAGATCGAGAGGATCTACGATGCCGCCCGTGTTGCTGCAGCAGTTGGATTGCAGCCGCATCAGCAAGCGGATTGTGTGGCCTTCATTCTGCATCGATGCTTGGTTCATGAGCGTATCGAGTTACATCCGATTGTTTCAGTCTGGCTGAATGATGCACGCGAGATGAAGCGGCCGTACGCAGATGCAGCCGCGCACGCTGATGCAGATGTATGGAAGGGAATATCGGCTGGCGACTGGCAGCTTGGATTGAAAGAACGACAAGGACTTCGTTATGGCTGATGGTGCACAGATTGCCAATGCGGCGCGCAATACAAATTCGAATGCTGGTGCTTTCGGTGACTGCCAACGTTGTGATAAGCGCGGTTTTCCTATTTTGCCGCTGAGGTTCTCCTACGCATATTGGGATGGTCGTTCGGATTACGGCACAAGAGCGGATTTGTCAAAAACAAGCTTTGACAAAATGGCCGGTGAACTTCTGCTTAGGCCACTCAGTGGTGGCTATCTACATGTGCTTGACGAGCGTGATGGAGGTACATGGAGAGTTTTTTTTGTCGGTCGTGACGGCTCACTTTGGGAATTTCCAGCTAAGACAAGCCCAAGGATCGAGGAGTACCAATGTGGTCGTGGCGATCATCTAACGCGATCTTCGATGTTCAGTGTGGACCGCCCAGAGAATGCCAAGAAAATATGGCTTTCTTACGCGAGCACTCTATATACACCGAATAAGCTTGACGAATTTCGATCGCTTATACTGAAAGGGCAGGCGCCCAGAGATGAGTGCGAAAGAACGGTTGCACTTATGGGCGTGCGCTTTCAGATGCATGACGTCCCAGCGCTACTGGCTATGGCGAAAGATGAGAGTGCGACAGATAAGGCGCTGGGAATTAAGCTTGATGGCTCCAATCTAAAGTCGAAAGTTCCTGAGTTTTCGGGAAAAATCGAGCCATTCGAGTACAGCGTTACACCTCCGGTGAACTTGAAGGACAGCCCCGTTGCGATCGGAAAGCGAGTCAAGGGCGCCTGTTCCGGCGGGTTGGGGGGGGTGGCGGTTTACTTGGATGATCCTATTGGGATTGCTCAAGAGATTCGCCATCTCGAGAAAATAACTAAGCTGAGAATTGATGCGATTGACGCCAAGTATGCAAGGGAACGCAAGGTCAAAGCGCTCGTCGATGAGCTTGGGAAGAGCTGGGTTAAAAGCAAAGATGCTCGCGGTAAGCTGGAAGAAAGTGGTGACTGGGAGCTTAATTACAAGGATAAGTTGGACGCATCCCGCATCGCGGACTTCGAAAGAAACTACAAGAGTGAAATGGGCACGCTGCGCGGAAAGCACCTGATACTGGTTGATGATGTTCAGAGGTGGTGCAAATCCACCAATTTTGAGACGGCTACAGAATGTGACTTTGACAGCAAAGATGTGCGCAGCACTGTAGATATGGTGAGTCAGCTGAGCACTATTCTTTGTGGCCTGGACGCCACAGAGCAGGGGGCGAACCTCGCACAGGAGTTGATGGCTAAGGATGTATCCAGAAATCTATGGTATCGCGCGCTCTTGGCTGGGCAGAAGGATCTTTTGTCTTTTTTGTCCGAGAATCAGGGTTCCGACGTCTTGGGCAGTTTTAAGTCTGCGTACGGCGTTGTTGATGAATGGATAAATGCTCACGAAAAGATGGCTGCTGCCCTGAATCTCTCAAACCGCGATTCGCTGGCTTTCGCGCCAGGGGCTGCTGGGTATCTCAAGGGCGTGGACCCGCTGTTCAGGGCAACACTTCCCCTTAGCGAAGCAATAATGCAGTTGACGCTCTCTCTGCAAGCTCTGGTTGGTAAAGCTGCCGGAAAAGCGTTTGGCGAGCTTAGAGTATTCGTTTTATTGGGAGCGGTTTGGCACCGTACTACCGCATTGCCATTCTACGAAGAAAAGACGTTGGCATCGCTCGTTCGAGAGAACAACGAGGTGGCCTGGGGTACATCAATTGAAAATCGAAATCAGATATTCATTGACACAGAGGGGCGGCGCGTTGCCAAGGTGAAATTGGGGGATTACGCCAGCGAGCTTGGGGAGGCCGGGCGAAAGAAGATCCCACTGCTGCGTATTCGATTTGGAAATCCCCCGGACGTCGCAATGATGTCTGCTGAAGGGGCGCGAGAAGCAAGCAGACAGCAACGCCGTCAAGAAGCGCGGCGTGATCGGAAGGCAGAAGCCAAGCGACTGAAGAACGGTCCTGGGCCACAGAGAAGTACGCTGGCAGTTGCTATGGAGCAAGGCCTTGAAGAGATGAGTGCTGAATTCGAAGCGTTCAGGCAGGCGGAAGCGGAGAACGCAAGGATTGCCGCGGCATCTGCGAGGAATCGTGCTCGCCTGGGTTCGCTGGGCGCTGCAGACGCTGTAGTTGTTCCGGCAGCTCTCCGGTCGTTGCAGCGCGCGCCATCCGGAAACTGGTTAAGCGGTGCAATGAAGGTTGCGAGGAATGGTGGCGCAAATGGTGCTTTCTCTGCTTGGATAGGTGCTATCCAGATGACGGCACTCGTCGCGTCTTATAAGGATCTGGAAAAGAAGCCAGATGCTGAGACTTGGGCGAAAGTGATGAGCTCGACTCTCGGAGTTGCAGGGGCCTTCATTGAGGTGATCGCGGCGGGCTATTTGCTGTCCGGTGCGTCTGCAGACAAGAGGTTGATTTTGGCGCTAACTCCGGCGCGAATTGCGGGAATTGGCGGGCTAGTTGGTGGGGTGTCCGGTGTGGTTGGTGGAATCGTCACGATGGTAGAAGGCTACAACCGTTCCGAGGCTGGAGATGTTGACTCCGGGCGTGCCACTTTCATTGGAGGCGCATTCCTGACTGTGAGCGGAGTGGCTGCCGTGGGAGGGGGCGCGGCAGCATTATCCAGCGCTGGACTTGTTCTGGGATTGGGGCCTTTTGCTTGGGGTGCGCTGGCTTTGGGCCTTGCGGTTTTAGGTGTCGCTTCGATTTTCATCGGTGAGAGCTGGCGAGATAATCCGCTGCAAACTTGGCTGCGTTCGAGTTGTCTCGGAACTAATCCGGCATTCGGTAGTTCGAGCGATGAGTTATTGGCATTTGAACGGTTGTTTGAGATACCGATGGAGCTGCGCATGCAATGGCGGAAAGGTAAATTTGGCTTCGGTACAATTGTTGTCGAGGTGGACATTCCGGATTTGTCTGATGGGCTGGGGGGGCTTGTTTACGGGCTCTCTTTCCGTATGAAGGACGGAGCTGTTTACACCGTTTCGGAGAATAGAAAAATATCAGACAGGTCTGGAGCTGGAATGAATGATCCAAGTCAGATGTCTGCTGGGAAGTTTGTAAATGCTACCGGCTTAAGTGCGCCGACTACATCTCCGACATATACCATTACGCAAAAAGGTGGGGTGAGATGGATGGTTGGGTATTCTCGTGATATGTTGTCTGTAGTTGCCATTAATATTAAGTATATGCCAGAGATTGACGACCGGCCTGATTTTATTGTTCCAGCTCCAGACGGACTGAGGAAGATGATTACTGCGGCGGATTCTGTATGATTTCGGAGGAACGCAAACTGGCTCGGCCAGCGGAGCGGGTTGAAATCGGCGGAAAAGGATGGATGTCTGTTAAGGGGCGGAGCGCGATGTATCCGCTGCCATTAAAGGGGCGGTACGGTAGGTCTTTTGATCTAGTCCTAGAGATTAATGAAAATTTTGCGATATTGAGTCCTGCAGGGACAGCAAGTGGTGCGGCTAATGGATTTCATATTCTCCTGGTGGTCTTGCTTTCGATAACGATGTTGTTCTTTGGTAATTGGATCTGCTTGGCGATTATTGGAGAGGGGAACGGAGACTGGTTTATAACGACGGTTTGCGTGCTGGGGTTTATCCTCTTTGGTGCTGGAAATGTTGCAGTCATCAAATCGTTGAGGCGGCAGGTGGTTGGCTTTCCGCTATTAGCGCTTCGTAAAGAACGTAAGGTTGTTCAGTTGCAGGGCAGTGCTCGTGTTGAGGCCGATTGGGAACGTCTTAGACCCTACATTGAACCTGTGACGAGCGTAAGTTCTGTGGGCGCATCAACGTCCTGTAATGTTCATTTAATTGAGCCTACTGAAGACGGACGCAGTGCCCGCCGGCAAATTTTGTTGCAGAACGCACTGGGTTTATACGATTGCTTGGCCACATATGAGTTCTTTGCGAGCTATATGGAGGGTGATTGGGAAAACTTGCCCGATATACACCTGATTCCAGGTGTCCGCCCTAAGTTCTGGGACGCATACCGCTACGGTTTCTTTAACGGCTGGATTGGTGTCCCGCGTTGGGATGAACGCTCTGAAGCGTCCCGTCGTTGGATGTGGGTGCTTACTCCCCTCTGGACGGCAATTTTCTGGCCTTTGGTAATGTTAACAATTGCAGGTACGCGCACCGGTCGTGTTCTGCGATTTGATAAAAGCGAGATTGGGAAAGCGCGCGGTGGCACTGCGGAGCCAATGCCGACATCGCTTCAGGACAAGATCAAAGCACCATCGCGATTGCAACCTGCGGAGAAGTTTCTCTATTGGGTTTCAATGATGTCTGGCGGAGTGTTGTGGGGTGCAATAGCGCTGAAGTCGGTTATGTTGATATTTGGGGCCGATAGTGCAGTTGTGGCGATCAACTAGAACTATTTTGATAATGTTGGTGCATAGCAGTTTCGCAACTTTGGAGCCGATGTCGCCTGCCCGTAAACTTGATCCAGGCATTCTTAGATGTCTCCGGGCAAACTAGCCCCAAGGAGACCACTGATGCGCAAGAGCAAATTCTCCTAGAACGAACTGCTCGCCGGGCCCGTCCAGCGAATCGGCTCGCCAAGAGCCAATTATGATTCTGATGGGAAATCGGTGGGCTGCAGAGGTTGATAATGGCATTGAAGGAAACAACAGTTGCAGTTTGGGGTAGGGCGGAGGCTGAGTTGGCGTTCAGTTCAGAGCTTTATCGAGAGAGCGCACACGCGAGACGCGCTCCCTACCGTGTTATTCCTTCGATCCATTCGGAGTCGATTGGTGTTGACCCTGTTGCATTTGATGCCATATTGCGGGTACATCCTGATGGCTTAGAACGTGTTCAAAGTCTCGCCCTCTTGATGTGAGAAGCTCGCTGGGTGAGAAAAGGCTACCCCAGCGACATCAAGCGCGAGCAGTTCGAGGTGATCCGGCCATTGCTGGA
>NZ_JBRREC010000016.1:0-64981 GCF_056760015.1 Stenotrophomonas sp. STEN029
GCCGTCGTTGAAACCCGCCTCCAGATTGGTCACGCGGCCGTCGATGTTGGTGACCTGGTTATCAATGTTGGCAATGTTGGTGGTGTTCTGCGCAACCTGCTCATTGGTGGCGTGCAGCTGCGAACCGTTGACGGCTTCCTTGCTGTCCTCAGATACGTCACCCTCGGCCACGTTCTTCAGCACGGTGCCATTGGCGCCGGCAAAGCTGACCGCGCCCTTGTCATCGGCGTCGTAGACGACTGCGTTCAGCATCTCGCCATCCTGGTCGACGAGGCCCAGTGCCTTGAGCTGCGATACGTTGACTGCATCATGGTCTTCGGTGCCGGCCGCCACGTTGACCAGCTGGCGCTGCACGTTTGCGTTGCCGATGGAGATGCTGTTGGCACGGTCGGTGGTGGACTGATGGCCGATGGCCACCGCTTCATCGTGCGAGGCAATCGCATGGCGGCCAAAGGCAGCGGAGAACGCATTCTGCGCCTGGGCACCGGGGCCCACTGCCGTTGCACGATCACCGGATGCCACCGCGCCGGAGCCGACAGCCATGGCGCCACCATTGCTGGCGTTGGCCTGCATGCCGATGGCGATGGCCGAGTTGGCTGATGCAGAAGACAGGCGGCCAATGGCTACGGAGTAGACCGCGGATGCGGTGGCATTGGAGCCCATCGCGGTGGAGAACTGGACCGCCGAGGCCTGCCTGCCCACGGCGACCGCGCCGTCGCCCAATGCGCTGGAACGGCTGCCGAAGGCGGAGGCTTCGGTGTTGCTGGTCACGGCGCCGGCGCCGACGGCCGTGGACGACACGCCTGCCGCGCTTGCACCGTTACCGATGGCCATGGCACCAGCGCTGCCGGTGGCGGTCTTGGCGCCGCTACCGATGGCTACGCCGTTGGCGTTCACGGCCTGCGCGTTTGAGCCGATGGCAACCGAGGCCACGCCCGATGCGCTGGCTCGGGTGCCGAACGCGGCGGCTTCGTTGGCATTGGTCGATGCGCCCATGCCGACGGCAGTAGCAGACAGACCGGTTGCCGAGGTGCCGTTGCCGATGGCAATGGCGCTGGCGCTGCCGGCAGTGGTGGTGGCACCACGCCCGATAGCCACTGCATTGACATCCACGGTCTGAGCTGAAGCGCCCAAAGCCACGCTGTTGGCGCTGGCCGTCTTGGCAGATGCACCGATGGCTACGGAGTTATTACCGCCGGCCACAGCATCATCACTATCATCCAGGGCACCGTTTGCCTTGAAGTAGCGGCTGGCGTCCGTCAGGTCGTTGGCGACGTCGTTGATCTGGCTACCCAGTTCCAGCTTGGCGTCGTCCAGCTGGGAAACGTTGACTGCGTCGGTCTTCTCGGTACCGGCGGCCACATTGACCAGCTGGCGCTGATCGATGCTGGTGCCGAAGGAAATGCTATTGGCACGGTCAGCGACCGATGCCTGGCCTATGGCGACGGAGTTCACGGCGGTAGCGGTCACCGTAGCGGAGCGACCAAGTGCCATGCCGTACTGGGCTTCGACAGCGACGGTGGCGCCAGCACCCAGTGCGATGGAACGGTCGGCCAATGCTTGCGCGCTGGTACCCACGGCAATCTGGTTGCTACCAGTCGGGTCTCCGTTGCCGTCAACGGCTCCGGCCGCGGCGAACACGCCGAGCGCAATCGCATTCGCGTTGGTTGCCTTGCTCTCGTGGCCAATGGCAGCAGCGTAGGATCCGCTGGCAAGCGAGTTGCCACCGATTGCATTGGCGTTCAAACCGCTGGCGTTGGCGTTGTTGCCGAAGGCGCTGGAGGCGATGCCCGAGGTCTGTGCGGAGTCACCCAGAGCTGTGGAGTAGGCCGCATTCGCCTTGGCAGCGTTACCCACAGCTGTGGAGTTGTTGAAGGATGCAGCCGCATCGGTACCGACGGCGGTGGCACGGCCGCCAGTGGCGGTGGAACCACCACCCAGGCTCAGGGTGTAGTTGCCGTTGGCAGTGGCGTTGTAGCCCATGGAGACAGCATTGAAGCCATCGGTGTTGGCCCGGTCGCCGATGGCGACATTGGCCAGATTTCTGGCAACCGCGCCATTGCCCACAGCGACAGAGCGGCCACCTATGGCCTGCGAGTTCGGACCAACTGCCACGGCGTCGGTGCCGGTGGCCGTACCACCGTCCACAGCACCCATCACGCCGATGCCACCAAACGCGGTGTTCTCCACGACGCAAGCGCCATGTTCGTCCACGTTGCCGGCGATACCTGCGTCGGTCGTGCACACCTCGGCAGCCAGCACACCGCCGAACGGCAGAGCCAGAGCGACGGCCAAGGCCGCACGGCGTACACGGGCGCGCTTGCCGCGGCCCTTGGTCAGCTCGGAAGCGACCATCCACTGGCCGGCAGCATGGTTCCAAACGATGCGATAGATCTTGTTCATGGCGGTTCCTCGTAGTTGATGCGCTTGGCGAGGCCCGGCTGTGTCGTTACCGACTCAACCCGCGATCCCGGCGCATGTAGCGAGCCCGAATCGTGGTCCTCGGCGAGGTGCATTCATACGTGCAATGCGTCGCGTTGGAGGGCGGGCCAGTTCCGTACGGGAGGCACGGTTATCTGGCACGGGTTGAATTTTCCGCAGCAGCAGGAACCGTCAACATGCAAGAACTACGAAAAAGCCCCCAAGCGATTGGGGGCCGGTGGGGAACAGTGACATCAATCAAGAAGCAGCGGAAATACAACTAGTTGTATTGCCATCCATGCGCCGTCGCGGCATAGAGCATCAGCAGCAGTCAGATACCTTGCTTCTCGACACGAATGAAGAGAGATGCGTGGTTGGCCTGTGACTTCAGCCCATCAATTGGAGATGCCTTCATTGCGCAGGTACTCAAACAACTCGGCATCATTGCTGATCCCCAGCTTGCGCATGGCGTCGCTCTTCTGGCGACTGATGGTGGTGACACTGCGGCTCAGCTGGGCAGCGATTTCGGTCACCGAGAGACCCGTGGACAGCAGGCGCAATACCTCGGCTTCGCGCGGGGAGGGCTGTTTGGCACCGGCGGCCACGGTCTCGCTGCCGAGTTCGGCAATGCGTTCCTTCAACCCCTTGCTGACATACGGTGCACCCCGATGCACGGTCTGCAATGCCTGTGGCAGCTCGTCCAAGGAGGATGCCTTGTCGATCAGGCCCAGCACCCCGGCCGAGACCACCATGCGCAGGATGCCCAGGTTGTTGGCCATGCTCAGCATCAGGATGGGAAGGTCGGGGTATTTGCGGCGGATCAGCCCCAGCATGGCGAAACCATCGGGTTGCTGGCCCCCGGGCATGGCAAAATCGGTCACCAGCACGTCACACGGGTGCGCTTCCAATGCCTGGAGCAGTTCGTCGGGGTTGTTGGCCTCAGCGGCCACCTCACCCACGCCGCTGCTTTCGATGAGCGCACGTGCGCCGATGCGGACGACGGGATGATCATCGGCAAGAATGATGCGAAGGCGCATGGATGGTTATCGGATGAGGACTGGGAGGGCAGGATGGGGCTTGCAGCTATGAGGAGGTCGGCCGGGGTGCGTCTGCATTGCTTCCTCCGTTGCGTCGTTTTGTGCCTGGCCGCGATGCTGGTCTTGCCTGCGTTCGCGCAGAGTGATGCTTTGCCGCTGTCGCCGCAACAGCGGGAATGGCTCAAGGCGCATCCCACCGTGACGGTCGGATTGTACGACAACGTTTGGCTGCCCTTCGAGCGGGTGCAGGATGGCCGGGTGGAGGGCCTGGCCTACGACTATCTGGTGGAGGCAACCAGCCGCTTGGGCCTGAAAGTGGCTACCCGGCGCTATGCCAGTTGGGCCGAGGTGATCCAGGCGGCCTGCAACGGCGAGGTGGATGTCGTGATGGACATCGCCCTGACCGCCGAGCGCACCCGCTGCATGGTCTTCACCCGCCCGTACGTCGACGCCCCGGTTGCGCTGGTGAGTCGATTGCAGGATGGTCGTGCCGCACGCGATGCAGAACTGGCCGGACTGCGGTTGGTGACTGAGCGGGACTTCTCCTTGGGCGTCACCGCCCGCGAGCGCTATCCGACCGCCCAGCACCTGCAGGCGCAATCCACCCGTGAGGCCCTGCAGATGGTCAGCGACGGGCAGGCCGATGTTTATCTGGGCAATGCCTATGTGGCCACCGCGCTGATCGCCGAGGCGGGCATCACCCGTATCGGGCTGCAGCGGCAGAGCGACCTACCGCCGGATTCGCTGCATTTCGGTGTGCCGAATGCGCAGCAGCCCCTGGCCGAGGCGCTGGATATTGCGTTGCATTCCCTTCCCGAGGCACGCAACCGGGCGATCCGGGCGCACTGGCTGCAACCGCTGCAGTGGCTAGGTAGCGGCAAGCTGGCATTGACCGCCAGCGAGCGCGACCAACTCGCGCTGCCGCTCAACATCGGCTTCGCGCCGACCTGGGCACCCATTTCGTTCGTGGACGAGGAAGGGCAGCCCAGCGGCATTGCCGGCGACTACCTTGAGAAGTTCCGCACCGCTGGCGCCGACAAGCTCAAACCGCTGTCACTGGACAGCTGGCAGTCCATCCGCGACGCCATGCGCGACGGTCGCCTGGATGCGGTGCTGGGCGTGCCCAATGACGCGGCGGTGTTCGGTGATGACTGGGTGTTCAGCCAGCCCTTCCTGACCGTTTCCAACGTGATCGTGGTCGGCAGGAACAACGACAGCGTGCTTGATATGCGTGATCTGGACGGGCGCAGGGTAGCGCTTTCCGATCCGGACCGGTTGGCACCGCTGCTGCAGGCCCAGGCGCCTGGCGCCATTGTGGTAAAGGTGGCAACCGCACAGGAGGGCATGGAGCGTGTGCACACGGGCAAGGCGGATGCCTACATCGGCAACCTGGCCGTTGTGGACCGCTTCCTGCGCGAGCACTACGCCGGGGAGTTGCATATCGCAGCCCCGGCAGGCGTGGAAGATCGGCTCGCGCTGGCAGTACGGCCGCAACATGCGGCGCTGGCATCGGCGTTCGACCGCATGTTGATGAGCATGACGCCGCGCGAGCGCGAGGCCATCCGTACGGACTGGATGGCCGTGGAGTATCGGTCCAGGTTCGATTGGCAAGCCTTCCTGAAGTGGGCAGTGCCGCTGGCCTTGGTGCTGCTGACGGCGGGGACGGTGCATGCCGTCGGTTACCTGCGGCTGCGGCGCGAGGTGGAGCAGCGCCGGCTGGTGGAGAAGCGTCTGGCGGAAGTCACCGGTAGCCTGCCTGCCGTGGTTTATCAGGCACGGTGCAATGCCGAGGGGGAGTTCTCGTTCCCCTATATTGCCGGCGACATGCTGTCGCTGTTCGGAATCGAGGTGGCCCAGGCGCTCCACAACGAACGCGAGTTGTTCGCACGCGTGCATCCTGACGACCAGTCGCAGGTGACCGCGGAGCTGGAACGCGCGGCAGCTGCGTTCGATGACATCGCCGCGGACTTTCGCGTGCGCTCGCCCGAAGGCTGGAAGTGGATACGCTCGCGCGCACAACCACACCGCGCCGATGATGGCGCGCTGCAGTGGAGTGGCTATTGGATCGACGTCACCCAGGCGCGTGCCCAGGCACAGGCGCTGGAGGACGCCAAGGCAGCGGCCGAGCAGGCGGCCGAGGCGAAGGCAAGCTTCCTTGCAACCATGAGCCATGAAATACGCACGCCGATGAGCGGTGTGCTGGGGATGCTGGAGATGCTGTCCCATACCCGGCTGGATGGTGAGCAAAGACGTGTCGTTGCCACCTTGGAGGACTCCGCGCAGATGCTCCGGCAGATCCTCGACGACATCCTGGATTTTTCCAAGATGGAGGCGGGCGCGCTGGCCTTGGAAGCCACGCCGATCAGTCTGCGGCAGAAGATCGACAACGCCCAGCAGATGCTCATGACCCAGGCCACGACCAAGGGGCTTGAGCTGAGCAACCGTATCGATCCGCGGGTGGCGCAACGGCACATGGCTGATGGCATTCGTCTGCGGCAGGTACTGTTCAACCTGCTCAGCAATGCGATCAAGTTCACCGCACAGGGAGAGGTCACCATCCTGCTGGACCTGCTGGAAGAGCGCCCTGGCGCGCAACGGATTCGCCTGGCAGTGCGTGATACAGGCATCGGTGTACCGGAGGACCAACAAGCGCATCTGTTCAGCCCCTTCATCCAGGCCGAGTCATCGACCACGCGTCGCTACGGCGGTACTGGTTTGGGCCTGAGTATCTGCCAGCGTTTGGCAGACTTGATGGAAGGCCAGTTGGCGCTGGAGAGCACGCTGGGAGAAGGAACCGAAGTTTCCCTGAGTGTGTGGCTGCCGATGTTGGGAAGGGAGGTTGAGCTCGGCGAAGCATCGGAGATGGGGGACACCACACCATTGCCGGCGCATTGGTCAGAGAAGAATGTATTGATCGTCGAAGACCACCCGACCAACCAAGATCTGATGCGCTGGCGGATGCAACAGCTGGGGCTGAGCCATACCGTGGTCGCCGACGGCGCAGCGGCGCTGGAAGCACTGGCTCACGGGTCGTTCGATCTGGTCATCACCGACTGCCGCATGCCAGGCATGGATGGCTATGAGATGACACGCCGGATACGTCGCATGGAAAGCGAGCATCCGCGTCGCCGCCGCTTGCCTGTCATTGCGCTGACTGCGAGCGCATTGGACGAGGAGGCCCGGAGTTGCCGTGAGGCGGGCATGGACGATTTCCTTGCCAAGCCCGTCCCCTTGCCGATCCTGCGACAAGCAGTGGCGCGCTGGTTGCAGGCCGATGCCGACCAGGGGCGGGATGTGGTCCCGGCGGACACGCAGTACTCCGGCCCAACGGGAGCCGCCGGGCAATCCCCTGCGGTGCCCGACATGGCAACCACGAATGCGCGACAGGCGCTGATTGCCCGGTTTGGCTCCGCGCAGGCGGCAGACCAGTTGATCATCAGTATCGTCAGCACAACAAATGCCGATCTACGAGCGGTGGAGGACGCCCTGCAGGCACAGGATGCGGTGGCCTTGGGCAATCACCTGCATCGTATTGCCGGCGGCCTGGGGGCCGTTGGCGCCGACGCCCTGGCCAATCGTGTACGTGATCTGCAACATGCAGTAGAGGCTGAAGGCATCGCCTTGCATCAGAGCGAGTTGAGCGAACTGCGTACAGCGTTGGGCCAGTACATGAAGACACTGCAGGATTGAGTGTTTTCGTATTTGTTGCATGGGAATGCCGTACTCCAGGCGGCAAGGTGTAACTCCCGTCACCCAGCGCGCCCAAGGCGCAGGCGAGAGTCCCCATGAACAACGTGTTCAACCTCCGCAACGCCGCTTCGACTACCACTTCGGCCCGGCTGTCCACGGCGGCCACGACGCGCAGGGCCGCTCTGACGGCTTTGTTGAAGTCGTCCGCCTGTACCGAGGGCGAGGTTCTGTTCCCGCTGCTCGGGGCGCTGCTGGAAGCCCATCTGGACTGTGGCCACGACGACCGCAAGGCCAACGCGCGCATCCGGGATGGCCTGGACAATCTGGAACTGCTGTTGGCACTCGAAATCGAGCGCATGGGTCTGCGGCAGGCGCCAGAAACACCGTGCACACAGCTGTTGCGCTCACGCAGCTGAGGTCGTCTGAATCGGCCAGGTCACCCTGCCAGCGTGCGGGTGGGTACTGCGCTGTTCGATCCTGATGTCATCGACGATGCCTCACTTCGGTGAGGCATTACTTATCTCTGTCTGTGAATACTCCGATGTCCCCATTCCTCATGCCGTTCCTGTCTCGCGCCAGCCAATGGCGAAGCAGCCATATCATTGCCTCCGTCGAGCACGATGTCGTTGTGGCCAGCGTGCTTGATGGAGGTACCGCAACGCCGCGCTATCTGTTCATGGCGATGATGTCCTGTGGTATTGCAATCCTTGGCTTGTTGCAGTCGTCGGCGGCGGTAGTCATCGGCGCGATGCTGATCTCGCCGCTGATGGGACCCATCATGCAGCTGGGTTTCTCACTGTGCGTGATTGATTTCAGGATGATGCGCCGTGCCTTGATCGCTTTGCTGATCGGTACGGCACTGGCGCTGCTGGTGTCCTACCTGATTGTGAAGGCGTCGCCGATCCGCGAGGCCACCAGCGAGATTCTGGCCAGGACGCAGCCGACCTTGTTCGACCTGATGGTTGCGGTATTTTCCGGCTTGGCAGGCGCCTATGCTGCCATTACCCGCAAGGGTGAAACGATCGTCGGTGTTGCTATAGCCACCGCCTTGATGCCGCCGCTGGCAGTGGTCGGGTATGGCCTGGCCGTTGGCAGCATGACCATTGCCGGCAACGCGTTCTTTCTTTTCATGACGAATCTATTAGCCATCGCACTAAGCGTGACGCTGGTTGCGAAGTGGTACGGCTTCGGCATGCAGAACTCGCCCCAGCACACCGCATGGCAGGCGGCGTTGATCGCAGTGACCTTTCTGGTGCTTGCGGTACCGTTGGGCATCGCGTTGCGGGGCATTGCCGCGTCCACCTGGGTGGGCAACAGCGGGCGCGTGGAAACCGAGGCATATCTGGCGCGCCATGGCGGTGCAATAGACAGCTTCCACGTGGATCCAAGAGGAGAGGTGCCGCAGTTCAGCATTGTGGCCTTCGTACCGCACTACCTTCCCCTGGCCGAATCCGAACTACAGCGCCAGATCAGCACCAAACTGGGGCGCCATGTTCTGGTGGAGTTGCACCAGAGCCTGGAGGCCAGTGACATCCTGCAGAACGGCATGGCCGATATCGACCGGATCCGTGGGCAGGTGGCATCCATAGAAGCGCGATTGAGCGCCGACGCAGCGAAGGAATCGATGGCACGTTCCAATGGCGACGCAGTGGCCAAACAGTTGCTTGACCAGCTGGTCTCCGTGGAAGTCGCCGAGCAGGAAAGGATAGCGGTGGTGCGCCCCCGGACCGCCATGGTGCTGAGCAAGGATGACACCCAATCCTGGGAAACGAGACTCCAGCAGCAGCTGCCCGGCTGGACAGTTGTCGTGCGCAACCAGGAGCAAGCACCTGCTGCGCCTGCAGAGTGACACGCGGTCCTGAATTCGTACTTGTTGTATTTAGCTCGAGGACGCCGAACGCAACAATGAAACACCAATCCGAGGCTGGAGGCCCAGCGAGGAGATCGAGATGATTGCCAATGCCACCTACAATTTTGCCCCGGCGGTCAACGTTGGCTTGCTTGCGGTACTCGGCACAAGCGCTGTATTTGCGTTCCTCCTGTGCTTCCCGCTGCTTGCCAGGCGGGTTCATCGCGCTGCCCTGCAGGGGCAGATGGCCGGCTTCATCGGAATGGCGTCGAGCGCCACACCTGTGCCCGCTGAGCACTCATTGGCACTACAGGATCGATTGACGGGGTTGCCTGGTCGCTTGGTCCTGGAGCAACAGCTGCGGGCGCATGGCAAGCAAGGTCAGCGCAAGGTGGTACTGGTAATTGGTGTGGATGGGTTCAGCGCGATCAACCAGCTTCATGGGCATGCTTTCGGCGATGAACTGCTGAAGTCCATCGCCCTGCGATTGCGCTCGGGCATCCGCATGGGAAACCTGATCGTTCGACTGGCAGGTGACGAGTTCGCGGCAATTGCCGAGATTGAAGAACTGGGGCAGGCCAAGACTGTCGCCAAGCGGCTGATGCAGGAGATGCAGCGGCCCTTTGTCATCAATGGCAAGGAGATCGACGTATCTGCCAGCATTGGCATCGCCATGGAGACCCTTGCAGGAGGCCAACGTAGCCGCCTGCTGACGCAAGCAAGCATTGCGCTGGCCGAGGCAAAGCACCTGGGAAGAAACCGCTACACGGTGTTTGATGTTTTGATGGACGCCAGCGTGTCGGAAGTGGAACTGCTGGTGGGAGACCTGCGCCGTGCCTTGCGCGAGAACGAGTTCTTCCTGCTGTACCAGCCGAAGCTGGACGTGCAGAGCGGCAGGGTGACAGGCGTGGAAGCATTGCTGCGCTGGAACCACCCCGAGCATGGCCACGTGTCGCCGGACCACTTCATCCCGCTGGCTGAGAAGACCGGAATGATCGTTGATATTGGTCGTTGGGTAATGAACGAAGCATGCCGCCAGATGCAGGAATGGGGCAGCGAGCGCGTTGTGGACTGGCGCATGTCAGTCAATGCGTCCGTGTTCCAGATCAACTCCACGTCATTCTACACGGATGTGCTTGATGCGCTGGCGCGTCACTCACTGGCGCCGGAGGATCTGTGTATTGAGATCACAGAGTCCAGTGCGATGCGAAATGCCGAATTGAGCCTGATGACGCTGCGCAAGCTGTCTGCAGTTGGCGTACGTATCTCATTGGATGACTTTGGTGTTGGCCATTCCAGTCTTTCGCACTTGAAGCGGTTTCCAGTGCAGGAACTGAAGGTGGACCGTAGCTTCATCAGCTGCATTGGTGAGTGCCAGGAAAGTGACGCAATCGTCAGGGCGATCATCGGGCTCGCCAAAGCCGTCGGTTTGCAGGTTGTGGCAGAAGGCGTGGAGACCGAAGAACAGCAGGCTTTGTTGGCCGAAATGGATTGCGACGTGATTCAGGGCTACTTGATCAGCAGGCCTATACGGGCAGAGGAGGTGCCAGCGCTGGTCGCGCGGCACGGCGACGAACAAGACGTACTGCATCGGCTACTGGAAGGTTGAGGTGGCAACGGGGGGCGAATAGTGAAGGCCTCGCGGAGCTTTTACAGAAAACATGGCGTCGGGCTGAAGAGCCGACGCTTACCCTTTGCGTTGTCGGGACTCCCCATACCCGCAACGTGCCGGCCGTCAGTGAGTATCCCTGGCGCGAGACGCCCGCAAGGCACGTCGTGATCCGGCCCTTTAGTTCTTCGTCCAAGTGCGCCATGACGCTTCGCGCTGAGCTGTACTTCGGCCTGCACAACGCGGCGACGCTGATCACCTGAACGCGGCGCACCGCATCCACATAATCACCGCCCGCCCGGTGCAGCCTCGCCATGCATCTGCCGTTTCCCGAGTCGGAAGAAAGACCAGGCAATGACCACCAGGCCGATCACTGAAGGAGCCAACTGGGACCAGGGCTGACCGATCCGAACGACATTCCCGATCAATGCCGAGAGCATGGCAAATACCGAAGCCGTCATTTTATAGCTGTGCTCGTACCGCCAGATCGAGCGGTACCAGTTTCGGGGAAACGTCCACTTGATGGCGTCGTAGGCCAGTATCAACCAAAGCGTCCCTACCGCCGAATAGTCAACGGCCACCAACCGACGGCCATGCCCCAACACTTCCAGCGTCAAAGGCAAGGCAAGCGTCAGTGCGATCAGCAACGCGCCCGCATCAATCTTCATTGGCCCGCTTTCCCGCGTGCGCACCGCACGCCAGCCGCCAAACAGCTGATACGGGACCAGCAGGCTCAGCACCGCGAATGCGGGCAGGAACCGGAAGAAGATCGTTCCGATGGCGGCCGTTGAGCAGACCACCAACGTCATCCAGAAGAACGCGCGTCCAAGCCGCCGGTGACCGGCCGTTCCTTTTTCCCTGAGCAGGATCAGGAAGCCCAACGCGAGCGCGATGGAGCCGGCCACGACGTGAACCGCAATGTTTGCAAAGTGCATGTGTCAGCCCCAAGAAATATGTCCGCGCCCCGGAGAGCATGTCTGCTTGCCGGTCCGCTTCCCCAGGCCAAGCTTGTTGCAACCGCCGCCTGGGCTGCAAACAGATTGCGACTAGGAGCGACTCGGGGCGACGAAGGCGCGCTACCGCTGACGGAGCAGGGGAGCACGGGTCGAGCGACAACGAACACTCCCTGATTCGTCCAGGCGCGGTCCCCCGGATTGGCTGCTCCAGGCCGATAGCGGAGGTCGAGCGCGGTTGGGATGGTGCGAATTGACCTGGATGTCGGTGTTTGAGGCCAACGAAAAGGGTGATAGTCATGTGCTCGTAACATGCGGCGCCTACCTTGCGGCGCACTTCAGGGGTAAGGGCGAGGCAGGTGGCCGAGCAGGCAAGACGGCGCTTTGCGCGTATGTTCGAAGACCATGCGCCATTGCTGCGCGGCTTCTTCGTGCGGCGTGGTGCGCGGCAGGATGCAGAGGATCTGGTACAGGAAACCTATCTGCGGCTGTTGCATGCCCACGAACGCATGGGTGAGCTGATTGCCAATCCTGAGGCATATCTGTTCACCGTCGCGCAGAACCTCGCGCGCGAGCAGGCCGCTCGCCGGCGCTGGTCGACGCTGTCCATCGAAGAGATCACGGGCGCGGCCCAAAGCCTGGCCAGCGGGGAATGCGTGGAAGACGCCGCCGAACGCGAACAACGTAGCCAGCGCCTGCAGACCTTGCTTGCGACGCTGCCCGAACACACCCGGGCGGTTCTGGTCATGCAGTACCGCGATGGGATGAGTTACAAGCAGATTGCCGAACGCATGGGCGTATCACCGCATATGGTGAAGAAGCATGTAGTTCGCGGCCTCTCGGCGTGTCGCCGCGTCATGGCCGAACCGGCTAGGGGCCGCTGAGCATGGCCGTGGAACATCCGTCGGCGCTGACCGTTGCCGCCGCGAACTGGCATGCGCTGCAGCGTGAGGGCGATCTCAGCCCGTCGCAGCAGCGCGAGTTCATGCAGTGGTTGCTGGTCTCTCCGGAGCACCTGCGCGAATACATGGCGATCAGCGAAGTGGCCGGTGCGCTTGGGGAAGCGCTCCGCGCCATGCCCGTCGACGTGGAGTCGCTGCTACAAGCCCCCGCACCTGCAGGCAACGACCATAACGTAGTACGTTTTTCACCGCGTCCGCGTGCGCAGCCTGCGGTACCGAAGATCAGCCCTGCACGGGGGCGACCGCGCATTGCGGTTGCGGCGGCGCTGATGCTGGGTCTTGGTCTTGGCTTGATCACAACCCTGGCCTGGCCTCGTACTGGACACTACGCAGCCGCACATGCGGCGCCACGACAAATCACCCTCGCAGATGGCACCTTGGTGCATCTGGATGCGGAAAGCGAGATATCCGTTCGCATGACCCTGCTGGGACGACGCGTTGAGCTGGAACGTGGGCAGGCCAGCTTCGTGGTCGGCAAGGATCGCCGTCCTTTCTCGGTACATGCCGCAGGTCTGCAGGTGACCGACATCGGCACCACGTTCGATGTGTCCTTGCTCCGGGAGCAGGCCCGTATCGCCGTGAGCGAGGGGCGCGTGCATGTCCGCGGCGATGGGGGCAACGGGCGCATGCTTGCAAACCTTGGCGCCGGGCAGGCGGCACAGGTGGACTATCGCGACCAACGTGTGCGCGTGAGTCAGGAAGACGCCGCCAGCATGACCGCTTGGTGGAAGGGCAGGGTTGTCTTCCGGGACGAGTCACTACGGGATGTGGCTGACCGCTTCAACAGGCGCAACACGCTACGCCTGCACGTGAGTGAGGACGCTGGCGCACTGCGGCTCACCGGGAACCTGCGCGTGGATGACGTGGAATCGCTTCGCGCGTTCCTTGGCCAGCAACCAACCCTGATGACGCGGCGTGCTTCCGACGGTATCCATGTGCGCTTGCGTCCGCGCGCGCCGCAGGCGCTGTAAGAAAAAATTCATTGAAAAACCGGTGCCCGATCGGCGCGCTGCGCACTCGTAGTAGGGGAAAGCAGGGACAAACCTGTTCTGTGACCACCGCCATTCCCTCACTGGATCCCACGATGCGCCGCACACTGTTCCTTTCCATTGCCCTTGCGCTACACGTCACTGCCACGGCAGGTGCCAACGCCGCTGAACCGGACCGCGTAGCCAGCGAAGCCATCGCATCGCAGCCCTTGGACATGGCGCTCAACGCCTTGTCACGGCAGACCGGCCTGCAGTTCGTCTACAACGCCCAGAGTGCAGGCAATCCCCGCACGCCGAGCATTCCCGCGGGGTTGAGCGCAAACGCGGCGCTAAGCCGCGTGCTGGCCGGCACCGGGCTGCGCTATCGCTATCTCAATGCCACAACGGTCACCATTGAAGCGCAGGACACGGCTTCGCCAGGCCCGATATCCGCTCTGGCGACACCGGGCACGATGACGGGGCCGGGTACGGCATTGGCCCAGGGCGGTGTTGATGCACCCGCAACGGAAGCTGCCAATCTGGAAACCATCCAGGTCACCGGCAGTTACAGCCGCAGCCTTGAGCAGGCAGTGGACATCAAGCGCGCCACCGTTGGCTTCTCCGACTCGATCGTCGCCACCGATGTGGCCGACTTTCCCGAACAGAACCTCGCCGAGGCACTGCAACGCGTCCCCGGTGTGACCATCGAACGCAGCAAGGCCCTGGGCACAAAGGTCAATGTGCGCGGCCTGCCTTCGGAATATACCCATGTTTCGATCAACGACCTGGCAACGGCGTCGGGCAGCGGCGGACGTGATGTGGAATTCGACATGTTCGCCTCGGAGATCATCCAGCAGGTGACTGTGCAGAAATCTCCTACTGCAGCGGACGAGGAGGGCGGCATCGCAGGCTCGGTGAAGATCTCCACCGCGCGGCCGTTCGACTACAACGAGCGCAAGCTGGTGTTCTCCGCCGAGGGTGCGCACAACAGCATCTCGGAAGAGGTGGATCCGCGCTTCGCATTCCTCGCCGCCGACACCTGGGGCGACTGGGGTGCGCTGGTGTCCTACTCGCAGTCCAAGCGTACAAACCGTACCGATTCGACCTCGGGTATCAATTTCCGCCCCTCCTCACGCTTCCTGACTGCCTCCGGCACCCGCGGTACGCAGGCGCAGGCCGTGCTGCTGCGCGATGCAGGGATCAATATCACCGACCGCAATGACGCCAGCCAGACCAACCTGGTGGTATTCCAGGACAAGGTCGGTGACCGCGTCTACCTCAACGAACAGGACAAGTGGGGCGCGACCGGTTCGTTGCAGTACAAGCCAAGCAATAACTTCAGCCTGACGTTCGATGCGATGGTCGGCGGTTACGACAGCACCGAGGACGAGTATGACGCGGCGGCCTATTCCGCCTCCAGTCGCAGTACCTTCGACACCATCCACGAGTACGACGCCACTACGCTGTCCGAGTACGGCATGGTGGTGCTGCGCGATGTCTCCTACACCGCGACCCAGCACGAGATGCTGAGCAAGGAGCGGATCAACAAGACCGACTACAGCCAGTACAGCCTGGCCTTGGACTGGAAGGGCGACAGCTGGTACGTGGATGCGCTGGTTGGCTATTCCGGCGCGGAGAAGACCTCGGACTCTTCCAACCTCAAACACGTTGCGTATGCGCCTTCGCGCACCCGCTGGAATGGCAGCAGCGGCGAGACGATTCCAACCGCCGCGGCCGGCAGCTTTGACATGTACAACGATCCCAGACGCTACCTGTTCGAGGCGTATGAGACCACGCTGGAAAAAGTGAAGGACGACAAGTACGCCGGCCAGGTCAATGTCACCCGCCTGCTGGACATGGCCTTCCTGCCCGCACTGCACACGGTCAGGTTCGGCGCGCGCTACACCGATCGCTCCAAGCAGCGTCAGTACGGGGAGTTGAAGATCACCGGCCCGACCGCCGGAAGCGCAGCCTGGGTCAATACCCGCACGATGGCCGACAGTCCGCTGCAGTACATCGGCGACATCGTCCCGGGCGGCAGCTACTCCAACAAGGGGCTGAACTGGCAGCAGATTTCCAACGACTACGCGCGTAACGCCTTTCGCTACGATGGCTTCTACACGCCTTTTGACCCCGGCCAGTACTACCAGGTCGACGAGAAGGTGATGAGCTTCTATGCCATGGCCGACTTCGCATTCGACTTGGGCAAGGTGCCGTTCACCGTCAACGCCGGCGCGCGCTACGTGGATACGAAGGTCGATTCGTTCGGCTATCACCCGATCCAGCTTCCCAACGGCAGCACCGGCTATACCGACAGTCCGGTATCAAAGGACGGCAGCTACGACGACCTGCTGCCCAGCTTCAATATGACCGCCGAGCTTTCCTCGGGCCTGCTGCTGCGAGCGGCCGCCTCCAAGGTGATGATGCGCCCGGCGTTGACCGATATCGCGTACAAGCGCACCGCCAGCTGGAGCTCCTACCGTTTCACCGACGGCAACCCGGCGCTGAAGCCGACCTACGCCAAGCAATGGGAGATCGGTCTGGAGAAGTACATGGACAACGGTGCGCTGTTCGCCGCCAGTTACTTCCGCAAGAACATTGATGGCGTAGTCATCAATTCGCTGACCGGCGTGGTCGAGGACGTGGCGGTGTACAACGCCAACGGCAGCCTCAACGGCATCTACGACTTCGATGTGTACCAGCCGGTCAACGCCAAGGGAGCGTACGAAGTCGACGGCATCGAGCTCGTTGCGCAGCTGCCGTTGAACATGTTCACACCTTGGCTGGATGGTTTCGGCATCAATGCCAACTACACCATGCTGGACAGCTCGCTGGCTGGTGAGTCTGCCCTTGGCATCCGCACGCCGATGCCAGGTTTGTCGGAGAAGACCTGGAACTTCACCGCCTACTACGAGAACGACCGCTTCGATGCCCGCGTGTCGTACAACCACAAGGATGAGTACGTCGAATCGATCGGCTACAACCTCTACCCGATCTGGCGCGATGCCTATGGCCAGATGGATGTATCGATCGGTTACCGCATCACCGACAACATCAAGGTCAGCCTGAAAGGCATCAACCTCACCAACGAACGGACCAGCGGTTACACCATGGACCCGTCGTTCCCGACCATGGACGAGACCTCGGGTCGCCGCATCAGCCTTGGCCTGCGCGCGGACTTCTAAGCAACGGCTCAACTTTGTGCGGCATGCGGACCAATCAGGTATCCGCATGCCGCTGTACGCTTTCTGAGGCGATGCAATGAAGAAATCCTTGATGCTGGCGCTGCTCGCAGCGTCGGTCCCTGCGGTGTGCGCTCCTGCTTCAACTGTGGGCGATACGGACCGCCAATGGCTGGCCGGTGACCACCATGTGCACAGCGAATGGAGCGTGGACTGGGACCACAGCACGACACCGCCGACGCCAGTTCGCGGCGGCGATTCACCCTACAGCCGCAGCCACAATGCCGCGCAGGCCAGAGCGTTTGGACTGCGCTGGATGGTCCACACCGATCATGGCGGCCCGGGTCACTCCGCGGTAACCCGCGACCACGCGTATCCCGCGTTGCTGCAAGCACGTGCCGATGTGCCGGAGGTGATCCAGTTCAATGGCATGGAATTCGATGTGCCGGCGGGGGAGCACGCCTCGCTCATCATCGCGCCAGGCCCGCAGGAGATGGAGCAATTGGTTGCCGCTGAGCGGGACTTCAGCCGTAGCGAGCCGCTGCAGGGCAGCCGCGACACCGAAGCGCAGATGCAGGCGGCACTTGCCTATCTGCGGGATCTGAGCCCTGCGCCGCTGATGTTCGTCAACCACCCGTCGCGCACCGCGAGCGGTCTCGGCGTGTGGGGGGAAGTAAGTCCAGAAGAACTGCGCGGTTGGCATGCGACCGCGCCGAAAGTGCTGGTCGGCATGGAAGGCGCACCCGGACATCAGGCCATCCGCTCCGAGCGGGGCCTGTACCGCAACACCGATGCCCCAACCATGGGCGGCTACGATCAGATGACCGCGCAGGTGGGTGGGATCTGGGACCAGATGCTGGCGGACGGCATTCGATTCTGGATAACCGCCAACTCAGACTCGCACGTGAATTTGCGCGACGGTGGACGTGACTATGACCCTGGGGAATACAGCAAGACCTATGTGCTGGCGCGCCCCGACGCCGAAGACATCCTCGATGGCTTGCGTCACGGCCGCATGTTCACGGTCACCGGAGACCTGATCGACACACTTGAGTTCAAGGTGACGGATGGAAACGTCACCGGATCCATGGGCGATTCGGTGACGCTAGCCGCCTCAAGACCGATGCAGGTGGAAGCGCGGATACGGAAGCCGACGAACGCCAACGCGAATGGGCGGCACCCAGTATTGAAGCGCATCGAACTGATTGTGGGTGGAAAGCGCGAAGACGGCAGCCTGCAGATGCAACGTCGTGGCTTCGACGCGACAACCTGGGTGCTCGAAGGCGAGTGGATCGTTGCGCGTTGGTCATTACCGGTGCCCTCGCAAGGCGGATTCGTGCGGGTGCGGGGGAATAGCAGCGGAGCCGTCGAGGCGCTGCTGGACGAGCCTGGCGAGGATCCCTGGGAGGATCTGTGGTTCTACTCGAACCCAGTCTTCGTCAGGGTTTTGGGGGCCGAACAGACATAGACAGGCCCGCGTTCTCAAGGGTGGCCCACGCAGCCTTGCCGGCGAAAAAAGTGACTAACAGCGTTCTCTTCGTTGTTGTCGAAAGCATGAGCCGTTCAAAGCCCGATCTGGAATGCTTGTATTGGGGAGGGAAGGGCAGTTCTCGACAGGCAAGGTCGATAGCAATTGGGAGCTATTTCCGGCGACCTCCATGGTTGCGCTGTTCTCGTTTACGGGCGGGCGATTCAGTTCTTCGATCGCCCGCTCAATCGAAGAAGTTGTAGATGGGGGGTCCGTCGAGCGGGCGCCGGACTATTTCTTGGCGGTCTCGCCATCAAGGCCTTGGATTACGGTTTCGAGCTCGCAAGCGCGCAAGAACTACGCCAAGATCCAGAGGATGCAGCCTTCATTGGTCCCAGACCCGGTGGAGGAGGCGAAGTCTGTAACAGCCAACGGACCATCCAAGGTGCGTGGACGGCGGAGGGCGGGGCGACAACAAAACACCAGCCAGACTGCACCGGGGCAAAAGCAATGAGCTCCAGATCGCTGCCGGCAACAAGCAACAACGCGCCATGTGGCGGAATGGACTCTGCCTGGAGGATATGGGCGATGCGATGCAGTGTCGCCACGCAAGGAATCCTGCTTTGGGTGGTGTGGCGATAGCTGCTGCGCATAGAAGAGCCCATGAACGTCAACATGGATGCTCAACCCGCGTGGGCACTTTTATGTGAAATACGGATTGCTCCATGTGTCGGATGCCCAATGCGGGCGATGGTCCAAGCGCAACTTCGGGTGTGCAGTTACCGAAGCGCGGAATCAAACAGCGACCTGGCCTGCCGTATCGTTGCCTGATGCGTAGCCTGCTTGTCGGCATTCACCTCGCACAGCTTTCCTAGCCGCTCGCGGCCCAGCTCCGTGCATTCCGCAAGAAAGTCGTAGTGACCTACCATGGGGAGCACCTGAAGTCGTGCATTGTCATTTGCCTCGGCAATGCCCTTGCTGTTGGTCGCGGGCGAGGC
Source organism: Stenotrophomonas sp. STEN029 (assembly GCF_056760015.1). Taxonomy (NCBI): domain Bacteria; kingdom Pseudomonadati; phylum Pseudomonadota; class Gammaproteobacteria; order Lysobacterales; family Lysobacteraceae; genus Stenotrophomonas; species Stenotrophomonas sp. STEN029. The sequence goes on from NZ_JBRREC010000016.1 coordinate 19,138, forward strand.
AATCGCATCAGACTCACCCACAACCACCGACAGCGGAGCCTCCAACCGTGCAAGCTCACCCGGCTCGAATGCCTGCACGATTGCCGGTGCCATCAGGAGCACAGCGCGAACGTTTGGAATGCGGCGATCCTCCGCCGACCTGGCTACCCACGGTGCCAGCGCCGGCGTAGCAGCCGCCGCCATCCGCCGCTCAAGGGTCATTTCCGGATTCTCGGCCTGCGGCATGCATACCCCATCCTTAGGCGATGCCTTGCAGAAAGCAGCTAACCTGGACATGTCCGGCCGCGCGCCCGCAGCGACCAAAGCCGTGAACCCACCGGCAGAATATCCCACCAGCCCCAGCCGGCCCGCATCCACATGCGGAGCCAGCACCGGGTCGGCCTGCACTGCAGCCAATGCTACAGCGAGGTCATCGGCCCGGTTCCACACCAGAATGCTTCCGGCTTCGGTCATCGCGTCCACACCGTTGTTGCCGGGATGGTCCACCGCGACCACTACATACCCTGATTGCGCCATGGCTGTGCCGAACCAGCCCATCATGCGGGCGCTGCCACCGTTGCCGTGTGACAGCAGTAGTACGGGCCAGCGACCCGGCGCAACGGGGGCATCGACGGCAGAAGACCCCGCCACGAACAGCGGTGCACCCGGCGGCCCGATCACCAGTGGCTGCTGTTGCACACCTGGCTGCGCCGGATACCACACGGTGTACCGCACCTGGTCGCTGTGCCCGGCATCGCGGACTGCTGCGCTGGGCGTGTGCGCCACGCCATGGGTTTCGCCAACGGTGGGCGAGGGCGCAGCCGCCATTGCCCGCGGCGCGAACAGGCAGGTCAGCAGGAAGAATGTGTAGGGCACTACTCGCACAAATGGGTCTCCTTGGATCAACTCAGGTCGGATAGCGGCAGCCAGATCTCCACGCCGCCGTTTCCGGTGCGGTCGTCGAAGCGGGCGTCATAGCGCTCGAAGTCGGGTGCGTCGGCGAGGCTCAGGCCAGAGCGGGGCAGGTAGTCGTTCAACAGCCAATACCAGGTGGAGCGGATGGTCGAGATATGGCCCGCATGCCACGCCACCAGATAGTCCCCGGCCGGAATGGAAACAGCATGCCACGCCGAAGGCACGGCAGCGCTCGCACCGATCTCCATGCCGGCGATGTAGTCGAAGGCACCCTCGCCATCGCGGTTGCAGCAGACCCCGAAGGCAATGTCCTTGCCGAGTTCCTGGGTCAGCGCCAACTGCTGCCATTGCGAGGGAATGGACGCCACTGTAGCGGCGGTGTGGCGAGCGCGGATGCCCGCCACGCGCAGCGGGCCCTGCCGGCGATGTACCGGCTCCACCTCGCAGGGCAGGGGCGGGGCGTCGAGCTTGATCGCCTCCAACAGCGCGAGGCCCTGCAGACCGTTCCGGCGAACCTGTTCTGGGGGCAGCTTGAACTGCTCGGTGAACGCGTTGGTAAAGGCAGCATGCGAGGCATAGCCTGCGGCCAGGGCGACATCTAGGATGGGCTCGCTGCCAGCAGCCAGCGCCCGCGCCGCCTCGGTAAGTCGACGCACACGAAGGTAGCGCGCCATCGAAGTCCCGGTACTGACCTGGAACAGGCGTGAGAGGTGGAACGGCGAGAGTTCGACCGCCTCGGCGATCTGGGCCAGCGAGGGGTTCTCGGCAAAGTGGCTTTCGATGTACCACAAGGCCTTGCGTGCCGCACCCATGACGCCTGTTCCGTACCAGTGACTGGGTGGGAGCGTAACGCAGGGAGGGGAAGGGCGTTTGCGGGATCTTGCTGTTGGTGCGCGGTGTGGGTGAGCAGCGCGAATCGAGGTCAGTGGGCCGCTGCGCCTTCCTTGGGCTGGCGGCGTTGACGCTCGGACACCGGGTAGTGCAGCTCAATTGATCCGAGAACAACTCCAGAGGCGTGTGTTTGCGTTGCTCGAGGGTCGCGGCATCAAGCAAAACTGCTGCTGCGCAAGTGATTAGGGCGCGTTATCGGGGGTAAAGGTTGCGTTCTCGTTTTGTGAAGAGTTTCGGCTTCATGTCAGGGATAGTGACTTCTGCCGAGCTCTTCGGGAGCCGCTGAGGCGGGTGAATTCAGTGCTTTTTTACTTGTCTTCACAGAAAATTTAGGTCGACTTGGCCAGCGTGGTGACTCACCTTCATCGGCAGGTCGCCATGGCACGCCCTATCTGGACTGGAACCCTGTCATTTGGCTTGTTGAACATTCCTGTTTCGTTGATGTCCGGCGAGCGGCGTGTGGATTTGAGTTTCCGCATGCTGGATTCCCGCGACAAGAAGCCCATCCGTTTCGAACGAGTGAATGCCGATACCGGTGAAGAGGTGCCCTGGAAGGATATCGTCAAGGCATTTGAGTACGACAAGGGCAGCTACGTGGTGGTCGAGAAAGAGGATATTGCTTCTGCTGCGCCACAGACGCATGAGTCGGTTGATGTGGAAGCCTTCGTCGACCGCGAAGAGATTGGCATGCGGTTTTTTGAGAAGCCGTACATCCTCGTGCCTGGCAAGAAGGCAGAAAAGGGCTATGTGCTGCTGCGTGAGACACTGAAAAGCACCGGCAAAGTCGGCGTCGCGCGGGTAGTGATCCGGACGCGGGAGTATCTGTGTGCCGTTGTTCCTGAAGATGATGCGCTGGTGTTGATGATGCTGCGTTACCCGCAGGAGCTGGTGGAACCGGACGACTACAAGCTACCCACCGGCAAGCCCAGTGACTATCGCATCGCGCCGAAGGAAATGCAGATGGCCAAGGATCTCATTACATCCATGGAGGCGCATTGGAAGCCGGAGACATATCACGACGAGTTCCGTACACGCTTGGAGGCGATCATCAAGAAGCGCATCAAAGCGAAAGGTGCCACCACGAAGATCGTGGAGCACGAAGCGGACGGTCACGAAGATGCCGCGACCAATGTCGTTGACTTCATGGCACTGCTGCAGAAGAGTCTGGAGAGCAATCGCCGTACACCCGCCCAAAAGAAGTCGGCAGCCAAAAAACCTGCCAAGAAGGCGACCGCGAAGGTAGCGAAGAAGGCCGCGAAAAAGGCGGTACGCAAGACGTCCTGACAGCCCTATGAATAGGCGAATCGTGCCACTAGAGGGGCTGGGTACCGGCCCGCGGGGACGGACGTTTCTCTACATGTTTCCGGTTGCTGGTGAGGATTTTGGCAAATTGGGCATCGCGCGGGATCCTCTGGTTCGGTTGCAGGCATTTTCCCGCAGGTATTACGACTTCTTCGATCTGACGCAAGGCTGGTTGGTGGAGGCCGAATCCATAGGCGAAGCGCGTAGCTGGGAAACTCGCTTGAAGCGGCTGTTGAGACTCCATGCAGCACCTGCGCCGATCGAAGTGCCTACGCGCGCCGGTGGCAGGACGGAATGGTTTCGCGGCGCCTCTCTGCAGTTGGTAGACGCGCGGGAGCAACTGGCGGCGCAGGGATTTCAGGTTCACGCTCCGTTAGCGAACTGGATTGCCGACCAGTTGCTGCCCTGGCGCGACCAACTGGATGGGCTGGAGCGTCGCGTGGTCGCAGAGCTTGGAGCCGTAGAAAACTGGCCTGCGGCATGGACCCATCCGGTATTGGCTGCGCTGCGGGACGCGTTGGACGCCTGCGCCGTGATGCGGCTTTCACTGGACGGCGTGGTCTCGCCATCCCTGCAGGCGTGGCATAGGCGCAACAGCCTTTCGCCCTCATGATCGAAATTCGTTCAAACGCCCAATCAGCCGCTTTGTCGGCATTGGCTATCGCCAACTATCTGGGCGATCGCCATATTCCGAACCTCTCACGTTGTTTCTGCGTGACGCGCGAAAGGCAGGGCCTCATGAAGTCTTACCATCGCCATGTCAGATTGTGGTCAGCTCAATCGTAGGAACGCGCGTGGCGAACGGCGATCTCATCGTACTGAGACCTGAAGGCATGTATTGCCCGGCAGGTGATTTCTACATTGATCCGTCCAGACCGGTCGGGTGTGCGGTCATTACGCATGGGCATGGCGATCATGCGCGGGCAGGCATGGGGTGCTATCACGTTGCCACCGCCGGTCTGCCTATCCTGGAGTGGCGCCTCGGTGTCCAGCACTACATCTGCCATGCCTACGGCGAGCCTTTCAGGTTGGGGGCGGCGACGGTGTCTCTGCACCCGGCAGGCCATGTACTGGGCTCTGCCCAGGTGCGGATCGAGGTGGACGGGCAGGTGTGGGTCGCTTCCGGTGACTACAAGCGTCAGCCGGATCCGACCTGCACGCCATTCGAACCGGTGCGCTGCGATACGTTCATCACCGAATGTACATTCGGCTTACCGATCTATCGCTGGCCTGAAACCTCAGCGGTTATCGCCGAGATCGCTGCGTGGCGCGATGAATGTGCCGAGCATGGCGAAGCGGCCATCCTTTACTGCTACGCCTTGGGCAAGGCGCAGCGGGTGCTTGCCGAGCTGCTGGCGATGGGTGAGACAGTCCCGGTCTGGCTGCACGGCGCAGTCGATGCGGGCGTGCAGGTTTATCGACGCGCCGGCGTTGCCATGATTGAGACCCAACGCGTGGCCGACGAAGCACGCGGAGCGGAGTTCGCCGGGCGTCTGGTCATCGCACCACCTTCAGCAGCAGGCAGCAGCTGGCTACGCCGTTTCCGCCGTGCCCAGCAGGGTTTCGCCTCAGGGTGGATGCAACTGCGCGGCAACCGCCGCCGTGGCAACTATGACCGCGGCTTCGTCCTGTCCGATCATGCAGATTGGCCTGGGCTGCTGCAGACCGTGCAGCAATCCGATGCGCGCCATGTGATTGCTACCCACGGCAGTACCGATGCCTTGGTTCGTGCGCTCAACGAAAAGGGACTGACGGCAACCACTTTTGCCCTGTCGCGGGGCGAGGAGGACTGATGCGCGCATTCGCTGCGTTGTATCAGCGACTGGACCGCAGTACCTCGCTGCTGGAGAAGCGCGCCGCATTGGTCGACTACTTCCGAGTTGCGCCGATTGGAGATGCGGTATGGGCGTTGTGGTTGTTGACCGGGGGAAAGGTCGGCGGGGCCAAAGCGCGTATCGCCAGCAGTGCCGAACTGCGGCAGTGGGTGGCGCAGGAGAGTGGGCTGCCGGATTGGCTGGTGGAAGCCAGTTATGAGCAGGTGGGTGATCTGGCGGAAACGCTGGCCTTGTTGCTGGATGATCCAGCTGCTGTAGCGGTGGAAATGGGGCTTGGGCAATGGATCCAACAGCGCCTCCTGCCGGCGGCCAACGCGCCGCCGGAACAGCGCCGGGCGGTAATCGTCGACGCATGGCGTCAGCTTCCGATGCGTGAACGGTTTGTCTTCAACAAGCTGCTGACCGGCGCGTTGCGGGTCGGGGTGTCACAGGGGTTGGTGCAGCAGGCGCTGGCGGAACTGACGGGGTTGGACGTTTCGTTGGTAGCGCAACGCATGCTCAGCTTCAGCTCGCCAACTGTGGGCTTCATGCAAGCGTTGCTCGCAGGCGGGCCACAGCCCGGTGATAGCGCTTTGCCATATCCCTTCTTCCTAGCCTCCGCCCTGGAGGGCGAACCCGACTCATTGGGAGCCACAGAAGATTGGTTGCTGGAGTGGAAGTGGGACGGGATCCGTGTACAGCTGATCCGCCGCGGTGGCGACATAGTGTTGTGGTCGCGCGGGGAGGAGCGCATGGACGGGCGATTCCCGGAAATCGAGTCGGACCTGGCGCGGCTCGGCCAGGATGCCGTCATTGACGGCGAGCTCCTGGCCTGGCGCGGCGATGAGGACAAACCGCTGCCATTCACGGCCTTGCAGACCCGCATACAGCGGCGCAAGCCCGAACCAAAGGTGCTTGCGCAGACACCGGTGCGGGTGATGGCCTACGACCTGCTGGAGCTGGATGGGCGGGATCTGCGTGAACTGGAACTGCAGCAGAGAAGGCAGTTGCTGGCCGAACTGCTGAGCAGACACGACTCGCCTCTGTTGCAACTCTCGCCGCAGATCCACGTTCAGGATTGGCATGCCGCCGCGCAGCTGCGCGATGAAGCGCGCCAGCGCGGAGTTGAAGGCTTCATGCTCAAGCGCCTGCAGTCGCCGTATCGACATGGGCGCAAACGCGGCGACTGGTGGAAATGGAAGGTGGATCCGCTAACCGTCGACGCGGTGATGCTTTACGCACAGAGCGGTCATGGGCGGCGCAGTACCTTGTACACCGACTACACCTTTGGCCTCTGGGATGGTGACAAGCTGGTACCGATTGCCAAGGCGTACTCAGGTTTGAGCGACAAGGAGATCCTTGAACTTGATCGTTGGATTCGAGCGCATACCACCGAGCGCTTTGGCCCGGTACGCGCGGTTGAACCGCTGCAGGTGTTCGAACTGGGCTTCGAGGCGGTCAATCTGTCGGCGCGGCACAAGTCTGGGGTGGCAGTTCGCTTTCCGCGCATCCTGCGCTGGCGCCGGGACAAGGCTGCCAACGAGGCCGACGTGCTTGAGAACCTGCGTGTGGTGGCGCAGTGAGCGCCGGCCGCGTTGTCGGGATAAAGCGTTTCGAACAGCCATTGACACAGTGGTTCGCGCTGCGTGGCTGGAAACCCGCCCCGTTCCAGCGGGAGGTCTGGCGGCGCTACCGGGAGGGTCAGTCTGGCCTGCTGGTGACGCCAACCGGCAGCGGCAAGACCCTGGCGATGATCGGTGGCCCCTTGCTGCAGGCGATGATGGAACTGCAGCCGGTTGAGGAGAGGCGGGCGCGACGTCCGCGCACTGCCCAGGCGCGCGTGCGGGTGTTGTGGATCACGCCGTTGCGGGCGCTGGCCAGTGACACGGTTCAGGCCCTGCGGCAGCCTATCGAGGGACTGGGCCTGCCGTGGACCGTAGCGATGCGTACTGGCGACGCCAGTGCCCGCGACAAACGCCTGGCACGGCAGGGGAAGGCGGATGTGCTGGTGATAACCCCCGAGTCGTTGGCGCTGCTGCTGAGCTATCCCGATACACTGGAACAGCTCGTCCATCTCCAGGCCATCGTTGTCGATGAATGGCACGCGTTGCTGGACAACAAGCGCGGCGTGCTGCTGCAGCTTTGTTTGGCAAGGCTGCGTGAACGGCGGCCTGGCGTGCGCATCTGGGGGCTGTCTGCGACGCTGGGCAATCTGGAACAGGCGCGGCAGGTGCTGCTTCCGCATCTGCCAGATGCCGCGTTGGTACGCGCTGCGGCGCCGCGGACCTTGCACATGAGAACCCTGCTGCCAACGCAGGGTGAACGCTTCCCGTGGGCAGGCCATCTAGGCCTGTCACAGGTGCAGGCGGTGGTGGAACAGATCGCGCAGGCGCGCACCACCTTGTTGTTCACCAACACCCGTGCCCAGGCAGAGCTGTGGTACGAGGCGCTGCGAGCGGTGTGGTTGGACGATGGCGAGGGGCTGGCGCTACACCACGGCTCGATGGATCCGAGCCTGCGCCAGCAGGTGGAGCAGGGCTTGCGGGAAGAGCGCGTCCGCTGCGTGGTAGCTACATCGAGCCTCGACCTTGGTGTTGATTTCCCCACGGTGGACCAGGTCATACAGCTTGGAAGTCCCAAGGGCATGGCACGGCTACTGCAGCGCGCTGGACGCTCACGGCACCGGCCGGCCGAGGCAGGGAGCATCGTCTGCGTGCCCACGCATGCGCTTGAACTGGCCGAGTTCGCGGCGGTGCGGCAGGCGCTGCGTGCAGGCGACGTGGAGTCGCGGCAGCCGTTGACATTGTCGCTGGATGTCCTGGCCCAACATTGCGTGACACTTGCGTTGGCGGGTGGCTTCGATTCTGACCAGTTACTGGCAGAGGTGCGCACAACACATGCTTTTGCCGACCTGTCATTGGATGACTGGACACAGGTGCTGCAGTTCATTACCCAAGGCGGCAACGCCTTGCAGCACTACCCTGAATACTGCCGCGTCATCCGCGATCTGGAGGGTGTCCATAGGGTGACTGATCGCCGTGTGGCCCTTCGCCACCGGCTTTCCATTGGCACGATCAGCAGTGATGGTGCGTTACTTGTACGCATGGCACGTGGTGGTGCACTCGGCAGCGTGGAAGAAAGCTTCCTGTCCCGTTTGCGGCCGGGTGATCTGTTCCAGTTTGCCGGTCGTACCTTGCGCCTGCTGCGCTTGCAGGACATGACCGCCTATGTGCGGCCAGCCAGGCAGAGCGGCGGCGTGGTCCCACGATGGCAGGGCGGGCGAATGCCGATGTCCACGGACCTGGCAGCATATGTGGCGGAGGTGCTTGCCAACCCGCCGATGACGCCCGAGCTGCGGGCCTTGCGCCCATTGCTGGCACTGCAGTCCAGACTGTCCGCAATGCCAGGCCACGGTCAATTACTGGCAGAGCAGGTCAGAACGCGGGAAGGTTTGAACCTGTTCCTGTATCCGTTCGCGGGCAGGGCCGTGCATGAGGGACTCGCAGCCGTGCTTGCTTTGCGCTGGAGCCGGCGAGTAGCAGCTACCTTTTCGTTTTCGTTAAACGATTATGGGCTGGTGGTGACAGCGAGTTCAGTCCAGGCGCTGGATGAAGCGGGCCTGGCCAATCTATTGAGCCCGGACGTGCTGCTGCAGGACCTGAGTGAGGCAGTGAACATGAGTGAAATGGCACGAAGGCAGTTCCGGGAAATTGCCCGGGTGGCGGGACTGTTACCACCGTCCATTCCGGGGCGCGCCCTGCGCAGCCTTCGCCAACTGCAGGCGTCGAGCAGCCTGCTTTACGACGTGCTCCGTCAATATGATCCCGGACACATACTGCTGCGTCAGGCCGAGCGCGAAGTATTGGAGCAGCAGTTGGAGGTGGCGATGTTGCAGCAGGTCGTGGCCGAGTGTAACGCCCGCAAGCTGCTGCTCACCCAACCACGCACGCTGACGCCCCTGTCTTTTCCGCTCTGGGCCGAATCCAGGCGTGGCAGTTTGAGCAGTGAGGATTGGAAACAGCGGGTCCGCCGCGCAGCGCAGTTGCTGGAAGCGCGGCATGGTTGAACGCCTGCAAATGGTGCTATCAGGCGAGGCGGTTACGCTGTTGGCGGACCGCGCGCTTTATTGGCCAGCTCGACAACGGCTGATCGTAGCCGACCTGCATCTTGGCAAGGGTGCGGTGATGCGGCGGGCCGGAATCGCCGTGCCCAGCGGCGGTACCCGCCGTGACCTTGCGCGTCTGACCGCGTTGCTGGACGCTACCAGGGCGGACTCGCTGTGGGTACTGGGTGATTTTCTACATGCTGCACGCTCGGAGGGCAGCGACGCGGCCTGGCAGCAGTTCCGTCAGGCGCACTCGCAGCTGGCAATGGCTGTCGTGCCCGGCAACCATGATCGTGCCCTGGATGCCGACGCTGCGGATGTGGAGCTGATTCCCGACGGGACCAGCGATGGTCCTTTCAATTTCCGCCACGCGCCTGGGGAGCCGGACGGGGCGTCTGGTTACACGCTTTGCGGCCATCTGCACCCGGTGTTCAAATTGCCAGCGATGCGTGCGCATCCGCTGTTCTGGATCGGTGATCGATGTACCGTCCTGCCAGCATTCTCGCTGTTCACTGGCGGATTGCGGGTCGACCGCCGCCAGGTGCTGGGCAGCGTGCTTTGCAACGGACGGGATCTTCTGAAGCTGGAGTAACCGTGTTGGCCAGAGCACTGATCTCGATCACATGGCAGCGGCCGACTTGCCGTTTGTTCAAGTCTCCATCGAAGCAACTCTCGTTCGCCGCTGAGCACCTTCGCTTGACACGGGGAATCTTGAAAGAGATCACACATCGAGGGTTTTTCCAGCCATTTTTGCTCGACCTTCACATGCGCGATCCTATATACGACCAGCCGGAAAACAGGGGCAACATCAGGAGACTAGGCTGTGAAAAGCATGAAACTCTATCTGGAAGGACCAGGGCGAGAGAGGCGTCCTGTCAAGGTCGTTTCGACAGAGAGAAAAAGCTTGAGAACCATGCTGGATGTACCAGGCAGGCGCGCAGTGGCCGCCGGCTTGGGTCGCATGGTCGAGGTGAATACCTTGATGGACGACGAGGGAAACCTTGCACAGCAGATTGATAGCGAGGGCTTCAGATACAGGTTCAATGGATCTGAATTGCCTTGGTCATTGATCGTCGGTTGATTCTGGCGGGCCCCGGGAGGGGCCCGCTCTTCCTGTTCAGACCGTCACGGCCACAACAGGGCAGGGACCAGCACCTCTCACACATGATGGGGCTGAATTTCCTTTCTTGACTGCGCGACGGCACCGCAAGGGCGCGCCGCCGAATCCTGCAGCCGCGTAGCCCATGCTTGATGATTGCGTGCAGGAATAGCGTGTGGTTCCAGTCTACGCAGGGCCGCTCGTGGTCGCGTTGCATTCACACATGATCACGCTTCGCTATCGCTGCCGCCCTTACAAAAGCACGCTCATCCTCAGGAGAACCATCATGGCCAGAAAAACAGATAGCGCACAGGTCACCGAGTTGCTGTTGCAGGCACTGGAGACGGAGCGCGGCGGTCAGAAAATCTATGCAGCCGCCCTGCGCGCGGTGCAGAACGACGATCTGCGTGGAGAATGGGAGGGCTATCTCGAAGAGACACGCGGACACGAAGAGATACTCACCCGCGTTTTCGAGCAACTCGGCCTCGATACCGAGACGGACAGTCCCGGCCGACAGGTGGTGGCCCATCATGGTAAATCGCTGGTAGCGGCCATCCAGATGGCAATCAAGAACGACACCCCGACCGCTGCGGAACTGGTTGCAGCCGAGTGTGTCGTACTGGCCGAAACCAAGGATCACCAGAACTGGGAGTTGATCGGCAAGGTTGCCGAACAGGGTGGGCCGTCAGCGAAAATACTCAAGCAGGCATATGACGCCGTTGAAAAACAGGAAGACCACCACCTGTATCACACAACAGGTTGGGCCAGGGAACTTTGGCTGCAGAGTCTCGGAATCCCTGCGGTTCTGCCTCCACCGGAGGAACAGAAGGACGTGGAGACGGCGATCGGTGCCGCGCGCGCCGAGAAAGCACGCAAGGACTATCTCTGAGCCAAGCTTCAGGGGATGAGGTAGATGAATCCCGACGTTCCCCGAGTGGAGCTTCTGCCTGAATAGCTGATGGTGGGGCAGCCCGTCGCCATGCCGTGCCCCCGGGACCATGAGCCACGCTGGCGTGGGCCGCAATTCCGGCACACGCCAGTTCCATCAGTCCGGAGCTTTGGCAGGAACGAAGGGAGACACCGGGTCGCTGGCCGGGAACGTCTCTTCCAGCGCTTCATCATGATTTGAACTTTCATGTTCTTTGCGCTTGCGACGCTCATGGCTTGATTCAGGGCAGTCACGCTCCTCGGAAGGCTCTGGCGGGTCCTTGCGGTCTCGTATCATTTTGATGGCTCCTGGCGTTGAAAGGTGCCTGCAATGACACTGCGTTGCTGGCAACACGGAATCTGGTCCAAGTGCCGCTAGCAGCGCGTGGAGAACTGGCAGGGCGTTGTGAAGAGAGCGCTCATTGACCGCGACCTGCCTTTATTCAGGATTAGCATCTGCACGGGTAGGGTTGCTGCAAGGTCGAAGAGAGGACAAGGCGATGGCGCGCACGGCACCTCGGGTTCATACCGCACAAGCAGATATAGAACAGTTCAAGGCCCTGCAGTTGCTGCTGGATGCGGAGTTGGTCGTCGAGCTCCGCATGAAGGACGGAAGCGTGTTGAGGGGCACAGTAACGGAACGACCCGCGGTGCAGCAGTTTCGCGACCCCGATGAACAGGAAGGAACGAACGGCCAGGTTCCGCTTGACGTGCCCGGTGAAGGCGTAAAGTTGCTTTGGCTGGATGAGATTGAGTACGTGACGCGCTTGGGAAGCAACTGATCATTGGCAGGCATCGGCGTAGCGCGCTGGCCGAAAACGCCACGCTTGATCTCAACCAAGCTGTCCGTTGGACCGACAATACTGAACTCGAGCGTACGCATGGAGACTGCTGGGAGCGTTTGGCGAGGCTTTCGCGCCTCACTGCCTGAATAGTGCGCCGAAGCTTGGGCCTGACAGATGGGAGCCATCACTGCTCGGGAGAGCTGGCGCGCCTGCGTTTGCTGCGTGAGACCCATTGGCCCGCCAGCGCGGTAAGCAACAGACAGCTGTTGGTGACAACGAATATCATGTTCCCTACCAGGGCCGAGTAAATAACAAACAGCGTCGAAGCTGCCGCCTGGCCAACGAACAGCCAGGTAGAGATTGTCTCTGGGTGTTCGGCATTGGCCTGTTTGACGATCTGCCTGATCAAGGTGGCCAGCAGGATCACCGAGGCTGCCCAACCAACGCTTTCCGTCAGCAGCTCTTTGTCCATGATCCGTTTAGACAAAGAGCGCCGTTTCGGTGACGCCGAGCTGCACTGCAAGCCTGGCCAACTCATTGGCAGCGGCAGCCCCGTCACCTTGCTGCGAGACGGTATCCAGTATGTCGCGATAGGCCTCCCAGAATTCAGGCCCGCTTCCATGCTGTTTGTACGATGCATCCAGACGCATCCACTGCTCGGTTGAAAGTACCTGCGCGCCGAGTCCCATGATCAAACTGCCTGGATGATCGATGCCAATGCTGCGCCGAATACGAAACACAACAGTGCGGTTCTTCGCGGAAGGTTCCGTGCAGCGATCATGGTGCTGGCTCCGTTGGGGTTTACCAGCATGCTGCCAAGCGCGGAGTTAAGCGATCGTCCCCGACTGCCCCCGTTTTGCGAAGGCTTCTTCACACCTCGCGGCCGCCCCAAAGACGTGGCGAAGACTAACGCTGGAACTTCAGCGCAGGCTGTTGACCCATTCCATCTCCCCTGGCGTCGGCTGGTCACGTCGTCCTCAAGGTACACGTAGACGCGGTTGCAGCGGCGGCGGAGAACTAATGCCAAGACTGGGCAAGGCATGCGCGGGTTCTTGTTCTGGCTGGATGAAGTTCACTTGTCCGTACGGCTCCTGCGCGATGTTGTGCCATGAGGAACATGCGGCTTGCCGTTTCCCGGCCGGCTGCAGAAAAAGTCAAAACAACGCGAAAGCCACTGTGACGAAACGCCCGGTCCGTCCGGGCCGAGTATGGATAGCGGCACAGGTCCGGCCATCTTGATCGAGCGACGGAGACACGTGCGACAAAGGCGGTGGCATGAGGTCCGGGAACAAGGCAACGCAATTTGGCTGAAAGGCAGTCATCGTGCAGATACCTGATTTCACACCACCATAGCCACTCCTAGACTCGACGCTGACATTGAAGGCGTAGATTGACCATCAAAGCATCCATCCAACCTGGATCGGAGACCGTCTGGAGCGCTCCATGAGCGATGACAAAGACCTCTTTGCCCCATCAGCTGGTGGCAGACCCGCCCCAATCAAGTTGGTGGGGTCGAGTCGGGGCGTAGCACCCCGGATCCAGGCTGGAAATGGCTGTGTCGATTTGTGGAGGTACCGAGACCCGGTACTGCTGCAGTGCAGCGTTGCCGGCGCGAAGTGGGCGTCAAGATGAGCTTGATCGACTACCGTCGCAAACGCCGCTTCGAACATACGCGTGAACCTGAACCGGGCAAGTCGTTGCCAAAGGGACGACGTGCAATCTTCGTCGTGCAGCTGCACCACGCGAGTCGACGTCATTACGACTTCCGCCTGCAGGTTGGGGACACGCTGAAGAGCTGGGCGGTGCCCAAGGGGCCCAGCTACGATCCCTCGGTGAAAAGAATGGCGGTCGAGGTGGAAGACCATCCCGTCGCCTATGCAGATTTCGAGGGGGAAATCGCCAAGGGCCAGTATGGCGGCGGGCATGTGGCGCAGTTTGACCATGGCATCTGGGTAACCGAAGGCGACCCAGAGACGCAGTTGGCCAAGGGACATCTGCGGTTTGAACTGTTTGGCAACAAGTTGAAAGGCGGCTGGCACCTTGTGCGCTCGGGCAAGCCTGCGCGTCAACCGCAATGGTTGTTGTTCAAGGATCGTGATGCGTTTGCCGGTGATCTGGAAGCCGACGACCTGCTGGCCGATGTGACACCGGCGCCGGAAAGCGACAAACAACGCGCCGGCCGCGGCAAGACCGAAAAGAAGCGGATGGTGACCGTGCCAGTGAAGTCGGGTCGGCGCAAGGATTGGTCGAAACGTGCATTGTCCTTGGAGGGCGCTCGCAAGGGCAGGGTGCCGACAGGACCTTTCCAACCGCAACTGGCAAAGCTGGGCCAGACTCCGCCCAAGGGGGAGCTGTGGCTGCACGAGCTCAAGTGGGATGGTTATCGAATCTTGGTCACTGTGGCAGACGGCACGGTACGTCTTTGGTCACGCAATGCCCTGGAATGGACAGCTCGACTGCCCGAGATCCGTGAGGCACTGGAAGGACTGCGGCTTGATTCGGCATCACTGGATGGCGAGCTCATCGCAGGACGGGGGTCACAAGAGGATTTCAACCTGCTGCAGGCGACCCTCTCAGGAGAGCGGCAAGGCCGGCTGACCCTGATGCTATTTGATCTACTGCACCTGCAAGGCATAGATGTCGCCAACGTGCCGCTGATCGAACGCAAAGAACTTTTGCAGGATCTGCTGAAGGGCGCATCGCCGCTTCTCGCGTTCAGCGCGCATGTGGACACGGATGGCGAGACGGCGTTCCGGGTGGCGTCAGAACAGCACTATGAAGGGGTGATATCCAAGCGTTTGGATCAGCCCTATCACCCAGGTCGCAGCGACGATTGGCGCAAGACCAAGCAACTTGCATCGGATGAGTTCGCCGTGGTGGGTTTCACCGCGCCGAAGGGAGCGCGCACTGGTTTTGGCTCCCTGCTGTTGGCCAGCCCGGATGCCAGTCACGGCTGGCGTTATGCCGGCAGAGTAGGCACCGGGTTCGACGATGCGCTGCTGAAGCAACTGATGCGCAGACTCCGTGGTGGTGGCAGCAAACCGACTGTCCATATCGGGACCACCGAAACCGACCTGCGCACGGCCAAGTGGTTTGCCCCGCGCTTTGTGGTCGAGGTGTTCTACCGCGGAAGGGGAGGCCAGACCTTGCTGCGGCAACCTTCGTTGAAGGCCCTGCGGCTGGACAAGAACGTGAACGATCTCCTCGACAGTGATCGAATGCCCATGACTCGAAAGAAAACGACTGGAGCCAAGCGCAGCAAACCTGCGACGAAGGCTGCGAAAGCCATGCTACCAACGCTGTCCAGCCCCACCAAGCGACTGTTTCCAGCCGACAACATCAGCAAGCAGGACGTCTGGGACTACTATCTGGCAATTGCCGATCATCTGCTGCCGGAAATCGTCGGGCGCCCGTTGTCGGTGATCCGCTGCCCGGCAGGCATTGAACGCCAGTGCTTCTTCCAGAAACACATGACTGCCGGCATCGAGCGTGTATCCAGCGTCAAGCTCAAGGAAGAGTCGGGATCACAGGCCGACTATCTGGTAGTCGAGGATCTTGCCGGCTTGATGGAGCTGGTCCAGTTCAACGCGTTGGAGTTCCACCCCTGGGGAGCGAAGGCCGACACACCGGATATCGCCGACAGAGTGGTGTTCGACTTGGATCCGGGGCCCGATGTGCCATTCGCTGAAGTCAAACGCGCTGCCGCAGACATACGCAAGCTGTTGCTTGGCATTGAACTGGAATCCTTTCTGCGCGTATCCGGTGGCAAAGGCCTGCATGTAGTGGTCCCGCTCGCACCGGGGTGTGATTGGGCGTTGACCAAGCGCTTCGCGCACAGCTTCGCTGATGCATTGGCCCAGTCTCAGCCGGACCGGTTCCTGGCCAGCGCCACCAAGAGCCGCCGAAATCGTCGCATCTTCATCGATTACCTGCGCAACGGACGGGGTGCAACCGCGGTAGCTTCCTATTCGATGCGGGCGCGTCCCGGTGCGCCGGTGGCGCTGCCTCTTGCATGGAGTGACCTGGCGAAGCTGCAAAGGGCCGATGCGTTCACTATCAAGGACGTGCCGGCGAAGCTGAAGCGGCGCAGGAAAAATCCATGGGCCGACATGGATTCGCTGAAACAAAACCTGTCGCGCTGGGCCAATGACACATAGCCGTAGCCACCTGTGCGAAGGCCTTGGCCCGTCCATCTGCCGCAAAGAACACAGAGACTACAGCCGCTGCACACGAAAGCGCAGCACCTTCTATGCGAGGAAATCACGATGACGAAAACCACGCCCACCGCCGGACCAAAAAAGCAGAAGACGCGGGCCGACGGAACCCCGGGTACCGATGCAGCACGCGAGCAGGACATGAAGGAGCAGGCCGACCAGAACAAGCAGGAGGAGAAGCTGCGACAATCCAAGCAGATCGACAAGGGGCCATCAGCATGCAATGCGGAGGGGCGTCGATAGGTACACCTGCAAGCTTCATGTGTGCTTTCGGTGCCGCTGGATAGCGGGGCATCGATGAAGCAGCCCGGGACGGTAAGCTTTACCTCGGCATAGGCAGAGGCACCACGTAGTCCAGACTCGGCCGGCTTCACGGAAGGCTGACCTGGCCTGCGGTTAGCTTGTTCAATTCTCAAGTGGGCTACTCCTCATGGTCACGCATTGGAGTCGCAAACGAATGCTCTGGACGGTCCTGATCACCACCCTGGTCACGCTGCTGGTAACCGTGGTGGCGATGAACTTCAAGACATCGGACAAGAAGCTCGAGCGCAGGATCGAACACCTCTATGCAGCGGATACACCGCAGTTCCGCAGGGAGATGGCGGTGCTGCTTGGGCCCGGAATGGTGCCAGGCAACCGCGTGACCGGATTGCAGAACGGTGATGCGATATTCCCCGCCATGCTAGAGGCCATCCATTCGGCGCAAAAGACGATCACTTTCGAAACCTACATCTACTGGTCAGGACAGATTGGCCAGGAATTTGCAGACGCGCTTGCCGAGCGTGCCCGGGCTGGGGTGCAGGTAAAAGTGATGGTGGACTGGATGGGCAGCCTGAAAATGGAGCGCAGCCTGATTGACCAGATCCGGAACGCCGGCGCGGAGGTGCATCAATACCGTCCACTCAAGTGGTACAACCTGGGCCGTCTCAACAATCGCACGCACCGAAAGCTGTTGGTCATCGATGGCCGTGTAGGGTTTACCGGTGGAGTAGGGGTGGCCGACCAATGGAGCGGGCATGCCCAGGACAGCGAGCACTGGCGCGACATGCATTTCAAGATCGAGGGCCCGGTTGTGGCCCAGGTGCAAGCAGCCTTCAACGACAACTGGATAAAGACCACCGGTGAGGTACTCAATGGCGTGGAGTACTTCCCGCAAATCGCGCCTGTTGGCCAGATGGATGCTCACATGTTCGTGGCATCACCGTCTGGTGGTAGCGAAAGCATGCATCTGATGTACCTGATGGCCATCGCGGCAGCCGAACGCAGTATCGACCTGCAAGCCGCCTATTTCGTGCCCGACGAGCTCATCATCAAGGCGCTTGTCACTGCACGGAATCGTGGGGTCCGGGTTCGCGTTACGGTGCCCGGTAAGCACATCGACTCCGAGACGGTTCGCTTGGCCTCCAAAGCGCATTGGGGGGAGTTGTTGCTGGCTGGCGTTGAGATCTACGAATACCAGCCAACGATGATGCACAACAAGTTGCTGATCGTGGACGGGATAATGAGCTCCGTGGGTTCCACGAACTTCGACGTACGAAGCTTTCGGCTCAACGATGAAGCCAGCCTCAATGTCTACGATGCAGCGTTCGCCGCGCAGATGACCGAGGTGTTCGAGGCGGACCTGCAGCCGACGATCAAGTACACCCATGCGATGTGGGAGCAGCGGCCTTTGAAGGAGAAGATGATCGAGAAGTTCATTCTTCCGATCAAATCGCAGCTGTGATGAGTGAACTGCTGCGATTTCTCTTCACATTGCATGACTGCAGGCTAACGTTGACGGACGCAAGGTGGGTGCTGCGACATCCCCATCGCGCCGTTACATGAGGTGAGTTGTGAGCACCCCCACGCCAACCGATCCGAATGCGCCTCGTGAGCCGGGAACTCCTGATCCGATGCAGGATCCTAGGAATCCTGATCGCCCGAATCCTGAGCTGCCGGGCAACGGCAATCCCGACTTGCCACCCGTTGATCCAGAGAGAGGGCCACCAGTCCCGGATCATCCGGACAAAGACAGCGCAATTTGAATCCCATCCCGGGACGCTCGCCAACTGATGCCTAGAAGGTCGAACAATGTCTGAATCCAAGAAGTCTGCTGCCAAATCACCTACCGCAACAACGTCCAGAACGCCGCCCAAAAAGCAGGCTACGAAGCGTGGCGAGGATGGAGACGCCCAGCGGACGGCGACGAGGCAGCGCAATCTTCAGAGTCGGGCAAAAAAGCGCGATGCCGTCGCCGGAAAGCCAGAAAAGCCTGCGCCGGTCCAGGCAGGAACGCGCAGGCAACCAGCTCGTATGCCCGCCCAGAGCATCCGCAAGCCAGGTGCCGAAAGCGAGCTTGATCTGGCCCCACGCTACATGGCGCCCGACTATGAGGGCAGCGGCAAGTTGCGGGGTCTGCGGGCGATCATCACCGGTGCTGACTCGGGCATAGGCAGAGCCGTGGCGGTTCTTTTTGCGCGAGAGGGCGCCGATGTCGCCGTGTTGTATCTCAGCGAGCATGAGGATGCGAAACTCACCTGCCGCAAGATAGAGCACGAGGGCACGCGGAGCCTGGCCATCAGCGGTGATGTGGGTGATCCCTCGTTCTGCGACAAGGCGGTGAAGAAAGTCGTCAAGACGTTCGGTGGCATCGATATCCTGGTCAACAATGCCGCGTTCCAGCTGCATTGCCATCGCCTGGAAGATCTCCTGGATGAGCATCTCCAGGAAACGCTGCAGACCAACATCGCCGGCTACATCCAGATGGCGCGGGCGGTGCTGCCCCACATGGAGGAAGGTGGCAGCATCATCAATACCGGCTCGGAAACCGGTATCTTCGGCAGCCCGTCGCTGATTGACTATTCCGCGACAAAGGGGGCGATTCACGCCTTCACCAAGGCACTGGCAACTCAGCTTCTGCCGCGCGGAATCCGTGTGAACTGCATTGCTCCAGGTCCCGTATGGACGCCGCTCAACCCAGCGGATAAGGCAGCGGATGATGTAGCTGAATTCGGCGCTGACAGCGACATGAAGCGGCCCGCCCAGCCTGAGGAACTGTCACCAGCCTACGTATTTATGGCCTCTCCGGTCACCGCAAGCTACATCAATGGCGTTGTTCTGCCTGTAATGGGTGGGCCGCATGGCTGATTTTTATTCTGATGCTAGGAAAACCATGCAGTTGCAGTTTGTCGATGGTACTGATCCCGCTGGGAAGTCTGATCCAGCGCGACTGCGCTGCTTGGCCCAGCCATTCGGTCACAACTGGGAGAACGGACGTTCATGCAGATTCAACAATACGAAGAGCGACTTCGAGTTGCCATGCTGCAAAGTGATGTAGCAGCATTGGACGAGCTGATTGACGATGATCTGCTGTTCGTCGGGCTTGGCGGCGAAATCCACACGAAGGAAGATGATCTCCAACTGCATCGTTCGGGTGCGCAGCGGATGTCTCACGCCGACTGGTTGGCTGTCGAGGTGCGCCACTATGGCGCGGTGTGCATCACTGTCGTGACTGCGCAGCTTTCTGGCACGTTCGTGGCCGAGCCCTTCTCTGGGCAGTTCCGTTATATCCGCACCTGGGCTGAGCGTGAGGGCGCCTGGCGTGTGGTTGCAGGAAGCGTGTCGGTAATTGCTGCTGACAACCTTCAACACGTGAACGCTGATGTGTCCACATCGATTGCCTGATTTGGTCAACGATGATTCGCGGAGCAGCGTGATCGCTTACCAAGCCTCGCAGCGGACTATCAAGGATCCAGATGGCAACACCGTTTATGGCAGATCCAGCCTGCGTGTACGCAGGGGAACATTGCAGATGCTGTCAGAAACGGTGAGCAAAGCCACCTCCAGTAAGGCGATGGCTTACGACCGGCTGCTGCGTGGTCGCTATGCCCTGCTGGCATCGTGACGAAACTAGGACGTCAACGCTGGTGTGGATTCTAACGGTAACAAGCACACGGGAGTAATTGAACAATTATGGCAGTTGGTTGGCCGCTTCTATCCGATAGCGGACCTTCCCGTTGGGATGACAACTCACGGCCAAAAGTAGACATCGAGCAATAACGTGATTTCGATCAGAAAGCTCAGTTTTCCCACGCTTCCCTTGGTCATAGTGCGGCTAGCTCTTACTCCTGTTGATGGATCTCGAGGCAATCGAACCCCTATCGCTCGGGTTTCAGATAGACCAAGTTCCGAGAAGATGATCTAAGACCTTAGAAGGTGATGTGGAGACAAGACTTAACATGTGGCTCAGGTAAACCTCCGTACCGTCTAAAAAGCAGGGGCAGGACGCAAGGGAGAAGGGAATGGGATACAGCGCACAGTACCTGTCGAGCGATGAGTGGATGAAGTTGCACGCAGCCTACAAAGTTTATGGAAACGGGCCTGGCTTCTGGCAGGTGTACCAAGAGCTGCAGGTTGCAGCGCAGAAGCGCACTGGCGATTCGTGCGTCAAGGTTGCCAACGAGATGGCCCGGATTGGCGAGCGCTTGGGCGTCACGGCGCAAGCGATCTTCGTGTAAAAGCGCGAGGGTCTTAGGTCTTCACGTGGGTTTCATGCTGGTCGGAAAAGAATCCTGGTCCCGTGCCCCAACGCGGGAGCCCACATACCCAACCAATATGGAGGCAGCCATGGGATCAGTAGCGATGTATTTGGAAGGCCCCGGCCAAGAACGTCGCCCCGTAAAGCTGTTGTCTACTCGCACGATGCCAGTCAAGCCCGGCCTGAGCGACGGCAGACGAATCACGCATCGGAGTAGTGGAGAAATCGAAGTGCGCACGCTGATTGATGACGAAGGGAAGATCGCCAATCAAATCGATTTCGACGGTTTCAAATTTAAGTATCGCGAGTCCGAGATCCAGTGGAGTCTCCTGTTCGGCTAAAAGCCAAAGAGCCCGGCCTTTGGCCGGGCTCTTTGCTTGAGTGAATGCTCACTCTTCCTCGTCGTTTTCTTGACCTGGCGCCTTTTTCCGCTGCTGCCCCTGATCCCCCTGACCGGGCTGCTTCTGGTTCTGGCCAGGGTTGTTCTTCTCGCCGAAGTTGCGTTGATCGTTTTGGCTTTGATCGCGTTGATTGTTCATGACCGTCTCCAGTCCATTACGGCCAGTTGCCGTGTGCACAGACTGACGGGAGCTGCGTTTCCTGTGCGTGCCGACTCGTCAAGTTGTTGGAGACATATCTGACTGTGCACCCGTGCATGTCAAAGTGACGATATAGATCTTCTCATGGGTGATCCGCCCACTGGAATCATCTTTGCCTAGATCAGCTATCCGTGAGGCGAGCCATGCACGTAAAAGATCTCTTCAACTCAGTTGCGAGCAAAGCCGCTCGCGCCGCCGGCTCCCTCGGCGCGTTCGTCGCGGCGCTCATCGTGATCGCCATATGGGTGTTAACCGGCCCCATCTTCGGCTTCAACGACACATGGCAGCTGGTCATCAACACCGGGACCACAATCATCACTTTCTTGATGGTTTTTCTCATTCAACACACGCAGAACGTCGATTCGGCCGCGCTACAGATAAAGCTCGACGAACTGATAAGGGCAACAACCGACGCGAACAACGAGTTGCTTAATCTCGAAGAAATGGACGATGAGCAGCTTGAAGAGATCAGGCGTCGCTATGAGGCCCTTGCGAAGACAGCAGCAAAGGCTCAGGGAAAGAGAAGAAAGTGCGCTCCTGGTCAAACCCTGTCTGATCAGTGACAGAACAAGAATTGAATCTTGCCTATGCTGACGTTGTTCATAGAACGGATTCCGCTTGCCCGAGAAAATCACCTACGGCGCTTGGAGTTCCGACTTGGTCGAGAACCGCAAGCGCTTGGTGCGAGCCAAGACAGGCCTACTTTTGTTTGATGAATAGCACCCTGAATAATTGAAACTGAGCGCATCTTCTAGTAGGAGGTGCTACAGCCGGATCGGCACCTTCCCGGCATCAAAATTTTTCTTTTCTGAATGATTTAACAGAGACATGTTGGCACCAACGGCATGTCCGAGTTGCTACCCTCGCGAGCGGATTTATCGGCGTGCACGCCAATCATAGGCCTGCTGTGTGCGGCAGGCGTTCCTCTTTCACGCTGCACCGCTTCGCGCTGCTTAATTCAGACGCTGAGGGGCAAAGAAATGTCGTTATCGCTGAAAACCCCTAAAATCAGTCGCCCACAACGTTTGCAAGCACGTTGAACTATTGGGCGGCTGACTACTTTCGGGTTTCTTTGCAGATGTAGAGATCCATGTCGGCGTCGTACTTGCATTCTGAACCGCATTCGTAGCTGCCGAATTCGTCAGCCTTCGTGAGCGCTTGGTGCTGCCTGAGCGAATTTATCGCTGCGGACTGACAGTCCTCGAAGGTCGAGTAAGTGCCTTGAATTGCCTTTCTGGCATCCTCGGCATCCAGCGACTTGCCGGGCGGGTAAACGAATGCGGTCCAGTGATCGGGCTTCCAGAAGCAGCCGGTCAACGCCAGGCTCCCTACCAGTACAGTGAGAACAACCCTGTCCATGCTCACAAAAAAGCCCTGTCCCCGCGGAGTTGGCAGGATAGCAGGGCTTCTGAGGGGGCGCCTCCGGATGCTTGGGCTGTCTCCGCAATTTGGGTTCGTCGTCGGTCAGACGGACGGCGATAGTCGGTAACCACGATTTCTATTTGCGGCCGAGAACTGGCAACCATGCTGGCGGGTGTTGAGAATGCTGGGTCCATTCTTTTTGTCGCGACATGGACGTGTCCGATGCGCCCCACACAACCACTATCAAGGAGTGATCGCCATGGGTTCCCCCAGTCTTTTTGCATTGACCGTTTTTATCCTGTGGGCATTGTTGTTGATCGCCTTGATGGAGGTCGTCCGTTCAAAGCTAATCCTGCAGAAGGCCGTCGCGCCGAATGAGTTCCGGCCTGACAACGCGAACCTTTCACCTTTCATGCAGCGGCTTGCGCGCGCCCACGCCAACTGCATCGAGAACATTCCGGTACTGGGCGGCCTGCTGCTAATTGCTATCGTCAGCGATCGGGAGCATGTGACCGATCCGCTCGCTTATGTGCTGCTGGGTGCGCGTGTGACCCAAACGCTCATCCATCTAGCTTCTGGTTCGTCATTGGCGGTTTCGTTGCGCGCCACCGCCTTCCTTGTGCAACTGGCAATTGGCCTCTACTGGGCATTCAAGCTGCTTACCGCATTCTGATCAAGCGGAACCAAGTCAACTCGCCACGTATCAGCTGCCTCCTGTCCCTAATGGCAGGGGGATAGCAGGGCTTTGGAAGGGGTGACTGGGGGTCAGATGGCCGGATCTTAGCACCAGTTGAAACGGCCCCTTAGGCAGCTACGGTGGGGAAGGAGGGGTTCCGCTGGACTGGGTATGCTCCTTCTCGGCCTTTAGGACCTGCAGCTCAAGGAGCCGGTCATGCAGAGGCTGGATCTTGGCCCATCGGGTAAAACCACGTATCGCCAAAGCTACGCCAATGCCAATCATCAGGGAGAGAACGGTTAGATAGATCATCCGGTTCTCAACGGCTATCGTGATTCGCTTCTGGAGGAGCACGTAGAGGCCCTTCTTTGATTCCTCGTGAAAGGTATCAGCCATGAGGGTTGTCCAGATGGGCATTCCCTCCTTCGGCGAGGGCGCTTGTTCCCTTATTAGTTCGTAGTTCCGCTCGGCAATTGTGACCAACTCCGCATTGGTTGTCGCATAGGCCAAGTAGAGCCCAGCGAACCCCGAAACGATAAGTACCAGACCGAACAATGCTAGGAATTTGTACAGGTTGTCGGTTGGAATCGGGATATTCGGCTGCATCCGTGCTGCTCCTGGTTACTTGCGGGGATTTCTATTGGAAGCTGATTGCCTGCTCCCGGTTAAATCCCTGCTATCCGTATCTTGGGGCTGAGGATTGCAGGGCTTAGTGGCTTCACCTGTGTTGCGCTATCGGCAAATGCCGGCTGCCGAACTGACGGCATTCTGGTAGTCATCGGCCGCATATCGAACAGATCGAGCCTGCCGGCTGCAATCGTCACCAAGATCTCCCCATGACGCGCATTTGGCCAAGTTGTTTGCAGCCGCGGCCAGTTCACGGGCTTTCTCTTCGGCGGTTTGGCATTCGGACGCCGCGTAGGTATGTTCAGACGGAGTGAGTGCAAACGCGGGGCTCGGTACGTAGGCGGGCAAGCCTTCCCATGCCGCGGAAATTGCACCAACCCATTGAGGGGACGGAAGCGTGTTTTGGATCTCCTGAACGCGGCCTTGAATTAGCGCGAACTTCCTATCGAACTGCGGATCGGACGCGCGAAGTCGCTGGCCAAGCTCCTGAACAGCGATTAGAGCTGACTCTCTTTCGGCCACGTTCTCCGAACGCATTGTGGCGGCCATCTGCTCTCCAATAGGAATCCCGGAAGGGTTCAAAGAGGTGGATTGCTGATTTCCGTAGCTGCGCCATGCAGACGAGGGGCCTGTAGGCCTAGCGGGTAGCGTTGAAGCCGGAGCCACATAGGCTGGTGTGTCGTAGCTAATCTGCTGGGACAAACTGCCGAGGCTGTAAGGGTTAACCCTCCCAGGCTTGCCGGTGTAAGGGTTGTAGTTTCCGCGCGTCGAATAGTTGTCCGACCTGCTCGAATTCGGAGCTGAGCGATAATGCGGCGCCACGTATGTGCCGTCCTTTCGCGTGTAACCCCTAACGCGGACGCCGCGAGCCTCGGCAACGGACACGAAAAGCAAAGCGCAAAGCGCCAGAAGCACGGCAATAGCTTTCATCCGAGTAGCCCCCTATCCCTGATGGCGGGAGAATAGCAGGGCTCCGCTGAATTCCGTAAACGCTTTTACGCGCCTCACCAACCCCTTGGCAGAGCTCCAGGGCATTGATGCGTACTGGAGGAGCAAGGGAACCAAGACGTCCGAGGAGGAACGCATCTATCGGGTGGTCTCAGGGGCTCTCGATGAAGCGATAGAGGCTTGGAGCAACTTGGCGCTCACGGATGACATCAGGTGGGCTGGCCTGCAGTTCCTAGATGCCACGCTTCAAGGCGAGTTCCAGATTGCGATCCACACCCACGTGCTCAAGGGGAATGCCGGTGCGGCGGCGTCCCCTGGATTTTTGCCTAGGACCAATCTGCTGCATAGCAGCCTTTGCTGAACTTCCGCCTTCCGCCTTCCGCCTAAAGCTGTCGTCAGGAAGGCTGCACCGAAGGGCTGCTCCTGGCTGGAAGTCGACATCGGCGGGGTAGGGGATTAGGGATGTTTATCGGGGGTAGGGTGGATGTCCGCTTCTGGCCGAAAGCGGACATCCTCGCGGCTCAATCCCCAGCTTCTTGCCTACGGTGCCTGCTGATCAATCCGCGACACCACAGGTGCGATCACCACTGCAGCAACTGCTATCCAGAGCGTCAACATCGTCGAGCCTGTCACCACCATGCCCGCCACGGCAGTTCCGGCAGACCCCGCTGCGATCTTCAACGCGCCAATCCATAGATACACCTGGCCCTTGCCCTGTTCGGGTGCATATTCGGTACGCGCTGCCAACGTGGCGGCGAAGAAATAGGCGTTGATGCACCCCGTGACGAAGTGCGCTGCCAGGGCGAAACGGAAGTTTCCGCTGGTTGCAACAAGCGCCAGGGCCAATGCAAGGAAGCCTGCGTACCAGGCCATGGCCTGGTCGGGCGTCAGGCGGATCGGCCGTGCCATGACGCCGGCAGAGCCGGCCAGATTTCCGATCCCGTACACGGCGGTCAGTAGGGCCGCACTGGCTGCAGAAACGCCAAGCACGGGGGCCAGATAGACCGCGACCACCGGCAACGCGGCCACTCCGAAGGCCACCAGCATGGTCATGTAGGCTGTCCGCCGCAGGCGGCTTTCCGTCGCCATTAGGGTGAAAACGCGCAGCGCACTGGGTACCTGATGCGGGTCCCCTCCATGAGAGGGCGGCGCCTTCGGCAGCATCAGCGTGAACACGGTTGACGCTGCAGCGGCAACCGCAATGGCCGCTGCCCCCCAGACTGCCCCGAAAGTTCCTGCCAGTCCGGCGACCACCGATGGGCCGATCGTCCCTCCCAAGCCATAGGTCGCAACATCCCAGCCGTGGGCACGGCGCTGACTCGTCCGGTCTGGGAGGGTCAGGTAGGGGAGACGGCTGCTCAGTCCGCCCGTAAGCAAGGGGCCACAGGCTCCCGCCACCATCAAGAGCCCACCGACGACCGCATGGGGGAGGTGGCCGAAGCCAAGAATCGCGCCAGTGAAGACCAACGCGAACAGCCCGCAAGCGGCCGCGATGAAGTGGCGCGGATCATCGGAGGTGTCGATGCGACGAGCGACGAAGGGCCCGAGCAGATGCGGTGCTGTCACGCACGCTGCCATGGCTCCGGCCAGCGCACCGCTGCCACCGGAGAGCGTGACCAGCAGAACGACAGCCACGACCACGCCGCCATCAGCCGACCGGGCAAGGATTGCCGCTACAACATAGGTGGCCAGCCCCCAGGCTGAGCGAGGGGCATCAGCGGCGCCACTGCTCTGCATGGGCTCAGGCCAAGCCTGTTGAGGCAAGCACTGATGCCAACTCAGCTCGGTCGTCGCCGGCTAGTGTCTGCAGTGGGCGGGGCAGATTGGCGTCGTTGCAGAGCCCCAACAACGCGGCGGCGGTTGCCACCACGCGGATGCTGCCGCCGTGCTTGTCAAATAGCGCCCACAGGGGTTGCAGCCGGTCAGAGTATTCCTGTGCATCCTGCGCTCGACCTGCCAGGGACATCCGTGTGATCTGCAGGGCGACTTCGGGGAACAGGCCGCCAATGACCGAGTACCAGACTTCACAACCAGCATTTAGGCCGCGGGCCGCCACCGAATCACCGCTGATGCCGATGGTGACGTGGGGCGGCACCTTGGCGCGCAGGCTGGCCACACGAGCATCCGCCTCGGCCAGGGTGGCAGGAACGCCGGGGATCTTGATGGACGCGATGTTGGGCAGCGCTGCGATCCGGCCATGCAACGCATCGGAGAACGTGAAGTGCGTGGTGCCGGGATTGTCGTACACGCAGATGGGGGTGCTCACTGCGCTGCAGACAGTTTCGTACATGCTGAAGACTTCGTCATCGTGCAGCGGCTGGTATGACACTGGCGCGAGCAGAAGACCAGCAGCACCGGCCTGCTCGGCATCCAACGCTAGCTCCAGGACATCCCGGGTGCGCAGCGCGCCAACACCGGCGATCACGGGAACACCGCCCGAACAATCAACGGCTTCGCGAAGGATGGCTTTACGCTCCGCCTTGTCCAAGTAGGCATAGCTTCCCGTTGAACCAAGAATCCCCAAGGAATCTACTCCGCCCGCGACAAGCCGATCGACCAGCACACGGAATGCTGCGATGTCGACATGCTCGTCTTTGAATGGCGTAAGAGGGAAGGCACTAAGGCCACTGAACATGAGTCACTCCTCGGTTGTAAGGGCTTGCAAGAAGGGTGCTTATGACGCGTGGAGCATCGTGGTCAGCAGCATCGGCGGGATGGCAATGCCCTGTCTGGCCAAGTGGGTGCCGGAAACCGCGATGTGGTATAGCCCATGGGTGCTCAGATGCAGGAACATCTGGCTCCTCGTCATCCTCCCATCTGCGCCATCGGTGAACTGGAAGCTTATGGAACCTTTCGCCGCATGAGGAGGTAGCTGCTCACTCAACGCGATGAGTGAGTCATCCAGGTGAAGCATGCGTTCGCTGAGATCATTCGCATCTGGAATCTCATCACTGACCGTGGAAGAAAATCCGTGGGCTTTGCCTATGAGATGACAATGGAATATCTGGTCCACGATGTGGATGTGGTTGAGCCAGTAGAGAAGCTCCCGCTGGAGCTCGGGCTTTTCTACCAAAATGGCTGACGCTGCGAGCTGAAGGTACGCAGCATCGACCCATCGTTTGTGGCGCATCAGCTCGGCAAGATCATTCATTCGGTAGTCCTTGCGCCAACGAATTCGACGCCTTTACGTCATAGGTAAATGATAGGCCGACGCATTGTGGCACCGGAGGTACATAAGAATTTTTTCCGCTCGAAATCTTTACTTAAGGCGTTTGATTTTGTTCCGGGTCACTTGTTACGGTGCCGCGCTTCCAACGTGTCCCTGCAGCCATGTCCCTTATCTCTCCATCGCTGAGTCCGAGCATCGCCACGATAGCGCCTGGCTTCAGAGCGCTGAGCATCCACGTATCTGCACGCCCGGTTCGGGCGCCGGACATCGCCGTCGAAGCCACAGAGCGCGCGCTTGCAGCATTGAAGGCAGGCGCTCCTTGGTGGGCGGACGCGCACCTGGATGCGTGGGCACGCGTCTTCCGCAACTTTGGCGCGAAGCCGCAGCGCACACCTTGTTCTGCTGATGCGCTGAGAAAGCGGGCGCAGCGTGATGGCGCATTGCCTCAGATTGATCCGATCGTCGATCTCTACAACGCGATCAGCATGCAGTTCGCGGTGCCTGTTGGTGGTGAGAACCTAGATGCCTACCAAGGCTCACCCCGTCTGGTGATCGCCGACGGCAACGAAACCTTTGACAGCATGAAGAACGGAGAGCCCACCTTCGAATCGCCCGACGAGGGAGAGGTCGTGTGGCGCGATGACCTAGGCGTAACCTGCCGCCGATGGAATTGGCGCCAGGGAGTCCGTACGCGACTGGACCAGCATGCGGCGCGAATGTGGTTCATTCTTGAGTCGCTGCCTGAGATGCCCATCGAGGCGCTGCATGAGGCTGGCGATACGCTTGAACGTGACATCCTGCGCATGATGCCCGGCTCGCTGCTGCAGTCGGAAATGCTGAGGACCTGATCCGGCGCGGCAGCCGTGGTCAGCGGTAACTGGAGGACGACCTCCCCCTTGTCGGGAATCATGCCTGGACGACCTGGCGACACAAAGAGGTTGCGCCATGGCGTGGTTGTATCTACTGGTTGCCGGTTTGCTGGAAGTTGTCTGGGCGGTGGCGATGAAGCAGTCTGATGGCTTCAGTCGGCTAATACCCTCCGTTGTTACAGTCGTGGGGATGATCCTGAGCTTCTGGCTGCTGTCCACGGCGATGAAGTCCTTGCCACTCGGCACGGCTTATACGATCTGGACGGGAATCGGCGCCGTTGGGGCGTTCGTGCTCGGCATCGTGGCCTTCGGTGAGCAGATTACGGCAGGGCGTGTGACTGCTGCCGTTCTGATCGTCAGCGGACTGGTCCTGATGAAGCTGGCTTCTCCTTCGGCCTGATAGGCCTTAAAAGCGGGCAGCAGCTGCGTGCTCAGCCCCAGGTACGTCCCATGAGCATCCACACAGCAGCTGGCTCGCCCCAAAAAGCGGGCCTGCCCATCTTCATTCTTGCTGTTGCAGCGTTCGTCCTGCTGACAACGGAGTTCCTCATCCTCGGCCTGTTGCCACCCCTAGCTAGGGATCTGGGCATATCCATCTCCGTTGCGGGGCAGCTGGTGACTGTCTTTGCCGTGGTGGTCGTTCTGGTGGGACCGCCCCTCGCGGCGCTGGTATCGCACTGGCCCCGCAAGCCGCTGTTCCTTGGCATTCTCGTGGTGTTTTCTGTCTCCAACGGGCTTTCTGCCATTGCAACCGATTTCTGGAGCCTGGCCCTGGCCAGGACGCTGGCGGCTACTGCGCTGCCTGTGTTCTGGGGCACGGCCAGTGAAAGTGCAGTAGCGCTGGTTCCGCCTGGCCGCGCAGGCCGGGCCGTCTCGCAGGTCTATCTGGGCATCACCACGGCCTTCGTATTCGGGATCCCCTTGGGAACCGTCGCCGTGACCTATGTCGGCTGGCGCGGTAGCTTTGCCCTGCTCGGGGCCCTGAGTCTGTTGATCGCAGCGCTGATGGCCGCCTTCATGCCAAGCGTGCCCGGGGCGCCCAAAGTGGACAGTGGAGCCTCGCAACTCTCCATCCTGCGCAATGGCCACTTCATCGCGAACGTGCTGCTGACCGCACTCGTGTTCACTGGGATGTTCGTCGCTTACACATACCTAGCAGATACCCTTGAACGCGTCGTCGGCGTCGCTCCCGAGCGTGTGGGGTGGTGGCTGATGGGCTTCGGCGCCTTCGGCATGTTGGGTAACGTGCTGGGAGGGCGGCTGGTCGACCGTGATGCCGCCCTGGCTACCGCCACGCTGCTGGGGATGCTGGCGTTCGGCATGGCGGGGGTGCCCACTGCGGCAGGCTGGTTGCCGGGCGTCGTGCTGGCGATGATGGTCTGGGCGGTGGCCTACACGGCGCTGTTCCCGGTCTGCCAGGTGCGGGTGATGCAGGCCGGTGCCCAAGCCAAGGCGCTGGCAGGAACGTTGAACGTCTCAGCATCCAATGCGGGCATCGGCCTAGGTGCTGCCATCGGTGGTATGGCCATCCCGCTGCTTGGCCTTGATGGCATCGGTTATCTGTCCGCAGCGATCGCTGTTGCTGGCGTGGTGGTGGCTCTCATGATCCGGCGCGGGTCGAGATCCTAATTCATCCTGGCCTTGGCCGCGTCTACGAATGTCCGGGCCACGGCCTGCAGTGTTGCCGAGCGGACAGCCGAGTGCTGCCAATAGAGCGGCACGTCGACCGGCCTTTCCTGATCTAGTGTGACGATGTGTTTGGAGGCTACCGCCTGCTTGATCAGTGCCTCCGGTGCCAAGCACCAGCCCAGGCCCAGCCGGGCCGCATCCACAAAGCCTGTGGACGAAGGCAGGTAGTGGACCGGCGGATTCAGGCGTGCCTTGGTGATGCGCCTGACGAAGCGCCATTGCAGCTCATCCTTGCGGTTGAAGATCAGCATCGGTGCCTTGGACAGGCTGATGGCATTGGCGCCCGACGGGAAGTAGGCCTTCACGAATGCTGGCGACGCGATGGCGCGGTAGCGCATCGAGCCGAGTGGCACGACGCTGCAGCCTTTCAGCGGTGTGGCCTGGGACGTGACGGCACCCAGCACAGCACCGTCCTGAAGCAGCGCCAGCGTGTGGTCCTGGTCATCCACGCGCACGTCGAACAGATAGCCATGTTCACGATGGAGTGCGGCCAAAGCATCGAGTACCCAGGTCTGCAGGGAATCATCGTTCACAGCGATGGCCACGGCGATCGAGAAAAACGGGCCGGCCTGTTCCGGATGCAGATCCGCCAGGGCTTCCGCCTCCAGGACCTTCATCGGCTGAAGTCGCTGTAGCAGGCGCTGCCCGGCTGGAGTTGGCCGGCATGGGACTTGGCGTACAAGGAGCACCTGGCCCAGGCGATCCTCCAGTGACTTGATTCGCTGCGAGACGGCCGAGGGAGTGATGGACAGCCGCCGCGCGGCAGCATCGAAACTACCTTCGTCCAAGGCGGCAGAAAATGCGGCCAACTGGGGGTGAATGAGGTCCACGGCTGCTCCATTAGATTTTCTTCATGAACGAGAAAAATATTAGCTTTTCTGCCGGGCATTGTGGGTCCACCATGCGCACCTTTCCGCAACCCGGCTCCGCCCCATGCTCATGTCCGCCGCCGCCGCCGCCTCAGGCTTCGTTGCCGCCGCAGGCCTGATCATCGCCATCGGAGCGCAGAACGCCTTTGTGCTGCGCCAGGGCCTGCAACAGAGCCATGTGTGTCTGGTAGTGCTGGTCTGCATGCTGGGAGACATAGTTCTTATCCTCGCCGGGGTAGCCGGTATCGGGGCGCTGGCCCATCAGTGGCCATGGCTGCTGCAGCTGCTTCGGTTCGGCGGCGCGGCCTTCTTGGCCATCTATGGCGCGATGGCCGCGCGACGCGCCATTCGCGGAGGTGGCGAGCTCAGTGTCGCAGGTACGTTGAAACAGCACTGGCGGCCGGTGCTACTAACGGTGCTCGCCTTTACCTTTCTGAATCCCCATGTCTATCTGGACACCATGGTGCTGCTGGGCAGCCTGTCGACCCGCTATCCGGCCGAAGTCCGCTGGGCATTTGCGCTAGGTGCCTGCTGTGCAAGCGCGGCTTGGTTCACTCTGCTTGGTTACGGCGCCAGGCTGTTGCTTCCAGTGTTCAAGAACCCACGGGCGTGGCGGGTACTGGACAGCATCATGGCCCTCTTCATGCTGGGCCTGAGCCTGCTGCTGTTATTCAAACCGCTCAAGGTGGTCTGAGCCATGAAGGCCTGCGGATCGTTTGGACTGCCCGATGCGCTGCTGGGGTGAGCCGTGGTCTGGCCAACCAGCTACAGGATGACTCAGCACGCTGCAGTCTGAGTGCCGGTGGCGGCCCTGTTGTTCATTCGCTTTGGGATCACTGCATTGCTGCTCGGGCTGGCCTGGCTGAGTGTCTCGCTGGTGCGCAGCGAGTGGATGAGGGTTTCAGGGCTTGGGTTGCTTCTGACCGTGACACTTTCGCTGAAAGCGTGTGGTGTGACGATGACTTCAGCCTCCAATGCCGCACTGGGGATCAGTCTCTGCATCATCCTCGCGCCGAAAGTCTGCTTCTGGCCGAAAGCGGACATGCGCTCAGAATGAAGCTTCCGGTCAGCTGTACGCCTTCGCAGTGCGACCATCCTCAAGGGCCGTCTCGTACTGGCCGGCCACATAGAGCGGAAGGTCGCCCAGCAAATCGGTGCCTGCCTGGTACGCCAGCATCAGCTGTTGTCCTTCTGGCGAAACATCCAGCGTCAGGAACTCCTTGGCCTCAAGCTTGATGCCGTCCTGCAACGGCAGGGAACTGCCGAAGTACACCGCGCGCTTGATGGCACCAATGCTCGGCTTGTGTCGCCGCCCCAAGTAGTCGGCGAGCTCTAGCGCCTTGGCGACGACGTCGGCTTTCGGTACGACAGCATCTACCGCGCCCATCTCTAGTGCCTGTGCAGACGTCAGCGGTCGTCCATCGAGAATCGCAACTAGCGCCTTGTGCGTGCCCACCAAGCGCGGGAGTCGCTGGCTGCCGCCACCGCCGGGCATGATGCCCAGCAAAACCTCAGGCTGTCCGATGAAGGCGTCTTCGCTGGCCATGACCCGCAGGTCGCACGCCCAGGCGAACTCGGCACCCAGGCCCAATGCGTTTCCTTCAAGGGCAGCGATGAACACCACGCCGAGGCTGTTCATCCTGAGCAGCAAGCCGTGCAGGCGATCCAGGCCGACGTAGTCGGCAGGCGGTGCCGGCGGAGACGTCGTGGCCTGCTGCCGCGCCACGTACTGGGCGCCGCCTTCCTGCAGCCACTTCACGTCGGCGTGGCTGATGAAGCGGCTTGCGTGCGCGCTGGAGAAGACCACGGCTCGGATATCGGGATCCTGCTCGATGCGATCGAGCAGTGCTTCGATGAGCAAGGCGAGCGCCGCACCGAACTCCTGGTAGCGGCCTGAATGAATGCGTGCGTGTAGGGTGTTGCCATGCGCCTGGATGTCCAGGCGCACCGAGGTGTCATCTGTCATGGGTGTTCTCCGGTATTAGCGCAGGTAGCGGGCAGGCACGTCGCTGCGCGACAGGTTGGGTGCCATCGCGAGCCGAGCCTGCTGCATGGCATGGAATTGGCCTTCATCGGGGAGCGGAGGAATCGTCACTGTTTCGCGCCGGTCGAATCCCACTAGGGCGGCATCGACCATCGCGTCCACCTCCATCAGGAAGCCGGGTGGGAACTCGTTCATGTCGCGGCCCGCCTTTTCCCACAACTCGGTCCGTGTGGCACCTGGCAGGACGGCTTGAACGTAAACGCCGCGCGGCGCCAGTTGCGCGGCCATGGCCTGGCTGAGGTTGAGCAGGTAAGCCTTGGTGCCGCTATAGACGCCTTCGAACATCTCCGGGGCGAACGCCAGCACAGAAGAGAGGTTTACGATGGCCCCTGATCCACGCTCGATAAACGACTTTGCGGCGGCAGCGGCCAGGCGCGTGGGCGCGGTGACATTGAGCGCGATGATCTGCTCAAGCGCTGCCGGCCCGTTCTCCAGCAGGCCGCCCTTCAACGACATGCCCGCGTTGTTGACGAGCAGGGTGATGTCGCCTGCTAGCAGGCGTTGCTCGACTTTCGCCACGTCCGAGTCGCGGGTCAGATCTGCAGAGAGGATCTCAATCGAGGTGCCGGTCTCATCCCGCAGTCGTGCCGCCAACGCGCCCAGTCGCTCTGTGTCGCGCGCCACCACTACGAGCGAGTAGCCGCGCTTGGCCAGCCGATCGGCATAGGTCGCCCCGATGCCTGCAGATGCGCCGGTGATGAGGGCGACGTGCTTCGATGTATTCATGAGTACCTCATGGAGTCTGGATGCAGGAGAGGTCGCGCTTACCGGTTCACGTCCACCAGCGTCCGTCCCTTGACCTTGCCCTGGCGCATCTCCGCGGCCGCGCTGAACACGTCGGCGAGCCCGATCTCTGTGACCGTCGTGTCCAGCTTGGCCAGTTCCAGGTTCTCGGCCAGACGGCGCCACGCCTCGATGCGCAGGGCTTGCGGCGCGTTGACCGAATCGATGCCGGCGAGGGTGACGCCACGCAGGATGAAGGGCAGCACGGTGGCGGGAAGTTCCACACCGCCCACGAATCCGCACGTGGTGACGGTGCCGCGATACTTCGTCTGTGCCAACACGTTGGCCAGCGTGCGGCCACCCACCGAATCCACTGCGCCCGCCCAGCGCTCCGGGCCCATGGGCTTGCCTTCTGCCGACAAGAGCACGCGATCCAGGATGTCCGCGGCGCCCAGGTTGCGCAGGTAGTCCGCCTCGCCCGGCTTGCCCGTGGACGCCACCACTCGGTAACCGAGTTCCGCCAGCAGCGCGATGGCGATGGAGCCCACGCCACCGGATGCGCCGGTGACCAGGATGTCGCCACGGTCCGGCGATACGCCTGCATGTTCGAGTGCCAACACGCTGAGCATGGCGGTGAATCCTGCCGTGCCGATCGCCATGGCGTCGCGCGTGCTCAGGGTCGTCGGCAACTTGACCAGCCAGTTGCCCGACACGCGGGCACGCTGTGCGTAACCGCCATGGTGGGTCTGGCTCAAACCCCAGCCCGTTGCGACGACTTTGTCGCCGGGATTGAAGCGCACGTCATCGGAATCCACCACGGTGCCGGCGAAGTCGATGCCCGGCACCAGTGGAAACGTCTGGATGATCTGGGGGCCTGCCAGCGCCACCGCATCCTTGTAGTTGAGGGTCGACCAGTCGACGGCGACGGTTACCCCGCTGTCGGACAGCGCGGTGTCTTCAAGGGCCTGCAGCGAGGCGCTGATCGCGCCGTCGTCGGCACGGGTGGCGAGGATTGCACGGAATGACATGGCACCATTTCCTTAGTGGGGAAGCGGGTGCGACTATAGATCGGTGCCGCGTTTGTCGTAAGAACGCACAACTATCGCCGTTACTATCAATTATGTGCCTATGGGCACTAGGTGAGCATCGTCATGCGCCCGAAGCGACTGGACCCCAAGAGTGGCTGTGCCGTAGAGCTGACGCTCTCGATCATCGGTGGTGTATGGAAGCCCTTGCTGTTATTCCATGTACTGACAGGCAAGAAGCGCTTCATGGAATTGACGCGACTGATCCCCAGCGCGACCCAGCGCATGCTTACGCTGCAGCTGCGCGAGCTGGAGACAGACGGCCTGATCATCCGACACGTGTACGCGGAAGTCCCCCCGCGCGTCGAATATGAAGCCACGCCGCTAGCACGCACTTTGGCGCCGGTGATGCTCAGTCTTCGTGAGTGGGGCGAGCGGTATCGCGCCGATCAGCAGCACCTGCCGCCGATGGAAGCGCATTGCGATGCAACGACACCCGCCGCAAAGAAGAAAGCGTCTTCAAAGAAGATGCAACGAGAGTCACGTACGCCGACGGCGAATTGATCGCTCGCTAGATGTCCGCTTCCGACCCATGGCGGCCATTGGTGCGGCCGCCGAGCCTACCGCTGGGTCCGGTTATGTATTGGCTTGTTAGCCGGACCCAGCGGCCCTAAGATCGAGCAAAGGCAAAGGCCACCATACGGCGCTTTGTGCATAAGTCGTATAACCGGACCCACGGGTCCGTCTATTAGGTAGTTAGGTGGCAATGGAAAGTTCTACGCGACTACGGATCTACGCGGACTTCAACGGCCTGGTTGCCGGTGTTGTTGACCCCATGCGTGCTGCTGTCGTCTTGGACACTTTCGGTAGCATCCGAGACCTGTCAAACGCAGGGACTGTCCTTTCGGTTGGCTTGCCACTCGTGGCCTACGATGAGTCCGATGATACTGAGGACCTGGAGGGACATGGCACTGCGCAGTACGACCACAAGCGCCAGTGGTGGGTCGTTGAGTTTGACGGGCAAGGAGTTAGATATGTTCCCGGAGCAGGCCAAAAGTCTGGCGGGGCGTTTCATTGCGTCCGCTGTCATCTGGTCATAGACGGGGTCGCTTACGACAACATTGGCAAACCCGGGTTCCGTTGCACAAGTTGTGGCACGAGTGTTCTGGCGGCAATTGCACCACCAAATGTCGCCACCTAACAATTCATTCAAGCCGATGCCGCTTCGCGGCGCGGCTTAATTCCAGAGTTAGGCACCACAGGAGTGGCCATGGGAGTCGAGCTATACATCACCCGCGCTGAGTTTTGGGCGGACAATGAGGCTTCACCCATCACTGAGAATGAGTGGTTGTCATACATCGAGTCTGATCCGGAACTTTCACTCGACACCTCGCAAGGCGACTACTTCGCACGCTGGCACGGAAAGTCGGCCTATGAGGAGCCGTGGCTGGATTGGTTCCAAGGCAACATCAGCACAAAGTGGCCTGATACCGCGCTGTACCAAAAGATGCTCCAAATTGCTCATGCTCTAGGCGGCAACGTGCAAGACGATGACGGCACCGTGTACCAATCTTCGACCGACTGGCAGTTTGATCCTCATTCTGCGGGCGGTGCCTAACAATTCATTCAAGTCGACCCCGCTTCGCGGGTCGGCTTAATTCCGGAGTTGAACTTCCGCTTCTGGCCGGAAGCGGACGTGAGCGGGGCAGGGGATTAGGGAGATTTATCATGGCTACAAACAACCATGTTCAGTAAGCCCAAGCATGCTGGGAGAATTGGAGAGCCGCCAAACAGGGATCCCTCTTATAAGTGGTGTCTGAAGGTTTGTGGAAAACTTGCTTTCTCCTAGGAGAAGCCAAGGATCATGGTCATGATTTCTGCGATCAGGTGATATGGCTGTCGCCGTAGCTCACCACGGGAGCGTTGAGGGGTGTGCGGGTGCTATCCTCGGCGGCTTCGCTCAAGGACATTCGCGACGTGCCAGCAGACTATGCAAAGGTAAAGTCCGCGCTACGGAAGATGCCGTTGGAGGACTCGCTGCGTCACGTATGGCAGTATTCTAGGTTGGTCTCTGGCCAAGTGAAACTACCTGCCAGCTATCTCCACCGGGATGAGCGAGGCTATACCTATGATATCGAGAAGTATCTCTTTCCTCACCAAGTCGAGCTTCTGGCTCGCGAGCTGCTTTTGCATGCGGACAGAAGTGGGAGGCCTACAGGGCATTCTTTAGCGAATTGGCCGGACTTTGCAGACGCAAAGAGTGCTTTGGATAAGTTCGCCAATGATGTGCAAGAGGACAATCCAAATACGGACATTAAGCTGACGCTGCACCGGATTGCACAAAATCAGTTTCCGCGTTTCAGCCGACTGACACGGGCCAAGATCGGTCGCTACCTAGCGATGTATAGAACGCCAGCCCTTCGGGCGATATTCGAAGAGCATCTTGGGATTGATGTCGACACATATTTCGTCCTGACATTCGGCGTGATCGCTTCGGCACTCATTCGGGTGCAGATGAACACCACAACGGATTACGCAATCCTGGGTGTGGATAGACCGCAGTCGACACGCTTCTTCGAACGCATCACCGGGGGCGTAGAGCCGATGCGCAAGAAGCTCATTGAGACGCAGCGTCAGAATGATTGCTGGGAGTACACCTTCAATGCATTTCACTTCTATCCGTTGATCTCATTGTTTCCAGGCCACCCAGAGCTCGTCCTGTGCCCAGTGCCACCAGCATTGGAGCGCCGATTGCTTGAAGGGTTGTATTTTGACCTAGTTAACGCAAAGAGTTTTCCCCAAGCCTTCGGTGATGCGTTCGAGAGCATCACGGGTCGGATGCTTAGAAGCCTGGAGAAGCGCTATAAAGTAGAAGAAGCGCAGTCCCAAAAGATCAGAAAGCAGAGATATGACGGGACGGACTGGATCATCAGATCGGCCGGAGACTGCGCGTTCGTAGAGTGCAAGTCAAAGCGCCTATCGTTGAGTGGACGTGTGGCGGAGCAGGTCAGTGACTTGGAAAAGGACATCATAAAGCTCGCCGAGGCTGTCGTTCAGAACTACGCCAACATCTATCGTGAAATGCAGGCTAAGCAGGAAAACGATTGCCAGTACTTCAACATCATCATCACCCTCGAAGACTGGATATTGTTCAGTGACATCACCACGACGGCGCTGCATGATCACGTGGTGGCTCAGATCAGCAAAAAGGGACTTCCTGAAGATCTGATCGATAAGGTGCCGTATCGCGTGCTCAGCTTTGAGGGTGCAATGTACACCTGCGCGACGTTGAAGGATCGCACGATGATCGAGGTGTTCGGAGTTGAGAACAATCCAACGTTCAGTGGAATGTACTTCCTCACGGACCTGAAAAATCGCTTTCCGAATGCAGATGGGGACAGCGCGGGCGATTTCGAAGAGGATTTCCTCGCTCTCATGAGACCTGTCCTCCAGCAATCGAAGGAAATAGCCACCAGCCAATCTGTGTCGAAGCCTGTTGGTACGGCAGGTTTCCTCTAGCTTTTGGACAGATCAACAAGCCCTCGATCCCGCGCAAGGCATGTGCCTGCTTCACCGTATCCCGCGCTCCCATGCCTCATTCTGGGCTCGCCACTGGAATCCGGTCTTCTCCCGCAGGAGATTGATGGGGATGTGGTGCGCAAGAGCCTTCGGACTGTGCCACGGGTATGTTGGCAGCAACTCAATTTCCCGCGGGTTTCGCGGAGAGTTTAGCCAGCGCTTGAGCGACAACAGTGGTGACGAAGCGTTCAGCGTAGTTCTTAGCCGCCTGCCGGGCGACTAAGAACTGAAACACCAACAAGCCCACGAGAGATGCGTAGACATTGAGACTTGGGAGCTGCCAGATACCTGCGACGATTAGGATCGGTGCCAGGAGCGCGATGACGCAGCAGTAGTCTCGAGCAAAGAGCCAATTTCGGTCCAAATTACTAACGGCCGTAGTGTCTTGCTGTTCTTGATACAGGCGATACCAGAGGGAGTTCTGTTGCCGAGGTTCAACCGGCAATGGGGCCAAATGGGCGTTCATGGAATCTAGATCAATACGGGGATCATCTGGGGCAAGCTCCGTGAACACTCGTGTGCCGGGAAGAGGATGCGTCCAACGCCAGAAGACGATCCTTGCCTTATGCAGCGAGCTCAGTTGTGCATTGACTATGCTCGTAAAGGCGATCGCCAGCCCACCTGGCAGAAGCAAGTTGAGGTGTCCCATCATCGCACCAGTGCTGATCTTTCCCAGATCCAAGCCACGGGCAAGGCCGTAGTAGAGAAGCAGGTTGCTCGCTAAAGCCGACAGCAGCGCTAGGCGATTGGAGTCTTTGTGCGCGCGTGCCATAAGATTAGCCGGTTGAATTGCGTGGGTTGAGTTGGGGCAGCACAGGCTCAAGCTCGGACCGGTTGAGCAGCGTGATGTGCTGTTCGTGGGGGGCTAGTGCGCCTATGGGGCGGTCCAGTCCGAGGCGTTTAAGCAAGTAAAAGGCCAGCGACAAGCGCGTAGAGATATCCAGCCGCCCATCAGTCATCCCGTAGTCCAGCGCGATCACGCGGCGCTGACCTTCGTCGAGCGCTGGATTGGGCCCGATCGCAATCGTGACAGGCGTCTCCCATTCCTCATCGCGGATCTTAACCGGTAGCCAAGCCTTAGGCCCCTCACACTCCAAAATCCGGGCAAAGAGAAAGTCCCGAAAGCTTCGGCGATTGTGGCAATACGCGCGGATATGCCACCGATATCCATCGTAAGCGAGCGCATGCGGGCTGATCACCCTCCGATCGGGTTCTGGCCGCGCGATCGTCTGATAGGTGATCTCAAGAGCATTTTGGCTATTGATCGCCCGCAACACCTGGCGCAGCAAGGGGGCCGACACCAGCCGAGTAGGGTGCCGCACGACATCCGACGCAGGCAGAGCACTCAAGAAGCTGAGGTCAGCGGGGATTGTCCCTGTCGTCAGCGCATAGAGTTCTGCCAGATATCGGGTACTGCTGCCGTCTGTGAGGATCGGTGCGAACTCAGGGGCTGCCAGATAGGCCTTCTCCCCCCGGTCATAGGACATGTTCCCAGGGGCTCGGGCTTGGTATTCAGCGAAATCCAAAGAGGCTTGGGGAACCGAGATGCTAAAAAAATCAGTTAGATCTGCGCGATTGAGTCGACCTTCCCAGTAAAGACGGGAGTCAATGAACTCCAATCGACGGTCTTGGCCCCACCTGCCTCGGCGCGAGGGACCTACTTGGGCTTCTTTCATGCGGGGGAACCTTTCATTCGTCCCACTCAGTATACGCCATTGACACAACGCGAATAGTAAGTATAGTCCAATATCACGAGGGCTACTACATCTAGTGGCCAGAGGATAGGCGAACCCCAATGAGTGCTTCGATTACCTTCTTCCCAGTAGCCAATGGAGACATGGCACTGGTGCGCCTGGTCGATTTCGCCAATAGCGCCATCTTGGTGGACATCAACATTCGGCAATGTGCCGATGACCCCAATGATGATGAGGCCCGAGACGTCGCCGCTGACCTCAGAGCTCGCCTGCCCATTGACGCGAATGGCCGACCCTATGTGGACGTCTTTTTGCTGAGCCACCCGGATAAGGACCATTGCACGGGGTTGCAAAAGCACTTTCATCTGGGGCCGCTGAGCGGCTATGCCGACGATGAGAAACCGCAGTCGGAGAAGAGGATCGTCATCCGCGAGATGTGGTCCTCACCGATTGTTTTCCGTCGTGCCTCGAAGATCATGACCTTCTGCGACGACGCAAAGGCCTTCCGAACCGAGGCAAAGCGTCGCGTTCAGAGTTTCCGGGATGGTGCTGTCCTAGAGGGCGACCGCATCTTGTTGATGGGCGAAGATAAAGGAGGAAAAACCGAAGGTCTTGAAGCGATCCTGGTGCGTTCCGGCGACCACTTTAGCCGCATCAATGGCATCGAGAATGCCCACTTCCGTGCTCAGCTTCTGGCCCCGTCGCTCGTTTGCGACGATGATGAGGAGGTGGACCTGCGTGCCAAGAACCATTCCAGTGTGATCCTCAACATGGAACTGGCGTCTTCCGTAGCCGGGCTGAACCAGAGCAGTTGTCGCTTTCTCACCGCTGGTGATGCAGAAGTCGCGATATGGGAGCGTTTGTGGGAGCGCCATAAGGACACCCCCGAGGTGCTCGAATACGATGTCCTTGAAACCCCTCACCACTGCTCGTGGCATGTCTTTTCGCGTGACAGCTGGTCAGGATGTGGAGAAGAGGCTGTGGTCAGCGCTTCCGCCCGAAATGCGCTGTCCCAGGCGCGCTTTGGCGCTAAGATTATTTCAAGCTCCAAGCCCATCAAGGACGATGAGAGCGATCCGCCGTGCACCCGCGCAAAGCGAGAATACAAGGCGATTTTGGCAAGTAAGGCTGGCACCTTTCTTTGCACCGGCGAGACTCCGCAAGCCTGGGCTCCGGAGCCGATTGAAATTGAGATCACGGCCGGAGGGGCGAAGGTCAGAGCAGCACAGCGTTCGGGCGCGGCAGGCCTTGCAGCGGCCGCTGCCCCGCGTGCGGGCTGATGATGGCGAATTACATCAACTGGGGTGAGCCAATTAATGCCATCCCGGAAGAGTTGGCGAGTTTGGAACTGGCTGCGCTCTTGCGCGCCTGTGAGGCGCACCCTCACTTTGATATTGTGGAGTTGCGCCTGATCCAAGCCCCAGTGCCGCATATTGGCGTGGTCGCAGACGTCGGCGACGGCACGGTTGCTCCTCAGAACTCGCCCGGAATTTGGCCTCAGGAGCGCATTTGTCTAAGCTTCTGTCCCGGCTTGATGGTGCCTGCCGAAGTGAGGGCGTTGCGCACAGATTTTCCGGACGTCATCCATCTCAATGGCGTCCCAGACGGAGAGCCCGCGTCACTTTGTCTCTATGAG
Organism: Stenotrophomonas sp. STEN029; assembly: GCF_056760015.1. Classification (NCBI taxonomy): domain Bacteria; kingdom Pseudomonadati; phylum Pseudomonadota; class Gammaproteobacteria; order Lysobacterales; family Lysobacteraceae; genus Stenotrophomonas; species Stenotrophomonas sp. STEN029. Next base: position 61,194 of record NZ_JBRREC010000016.1, read on the forward strand.
AGCTGGGACTTCGAGGAGCGGCAGTGGACCGCAGAGCGGCACCTCCGAAAAGTGCTGTGGTGGCTTGCTTCTACGGCCGACGGAACGATCCATGCTCAGGATCAGGCATTAGAACAGCTCTTCTATAGCTCTGGCGACGTAGTGGTTCTCCCCTCGGATTGGGACGGCGAAAAAAAGGACCGGCTTCATCTCAATCTCGCCGACGAAAGCGCGGAGAGACGCTATTGGCTAGCGGGAACCAAGGCAACTTACGGCGCCCCTCGCTGGCAAGTTGCTATCTTAGATCTGCCACCCATTGGCCATCAGCCTATTCAGCGAAGCCCCTCCACGCTAGGCGCCCTGGACGACCAACTAATGGCTTTGGGGTCTGATTTGTCGCCGGCCCTTTCCGAAGCCTTGAAAAGCCTTACTCGTTTAGAAAATCAAAAAACAGCATGCAAGTTGCAGCTGCTTCTTCTATTGCGAATTCCACGTTTGCGAGACGGGAAAATAGATCGGTGGGACGCTCGGGCTTACGCTGTTGCCGCGACTTGGGAGGATGTTGGAATCGAGCTCGGTGTATTGGGTCGCTCGGCCCCTAACGCGAAGGCCTATGCCATCGACCTATTGGGGGGGGCTGTGGCCGCTTTAAGTGAGGAGGGCCGTGCCTTCAAGCTTGCACCTTTAGAGGTCCTTCAAACGCCTCCTATGATGCAAGCTCGGGCGATGTCAGGCATAGAAGCGAGCATGGCAAACTTTCGGGGCACATTGGCGGGGGTCGGATCACTCGGTAGCGCGCTCGCAAATCTATGGGCTCGCTCGCAATGGGGGCAGTGGAACCTCATCGATCCAGATCAGGTGGCTCCCCACAACGTTGTCCGCCACGAAGCTAACGCCATCGACATCGGCTTAAAGAAAGTTGATGTCATTCGCAGAAAGATTGATGCGGTGTTTGCGAGGCCGATTCTCGCTAAAGCTGTTTACGCATCTGCAAGTGACCTTGATGCCTCTGAGGTGGAAAGTTGTCTGCGCGAAAGCGTATTGCTCGTCGACGCGTCCACAACGCTCTCCGTGCCGCGCGATTGGTCTGAGCATGATCTCCCTCGCTCGGCATCCGTGTTCTTTACGCATTCGGGGCTTGCATCTGTCTTAATGTTAGAGGATGAGCATCGCTGCACGCGTCTTTCGGCGTTAGAAGCGCAATACTATCGAGCTCTGCTGCACGAGCCTTGGGGGCAGAAGCATTTGCACACCGGAGCACAGATCCGTGTCGGGGCCGGTTGTCGTGATCACAGCTTTGTCTTGTCACATGCGCTTGTTCAGCTCCACGCCGCTCAACTCTCCCGAGCCTTAAGGCTGGGTGTCCTAGAGCCAAATGCTCGTATTGAAATTCGAACCCATGATGAGAACTCGGGTGCGGTGAGTGTCGCATCGATTGCAGTCAGGCCGGCTCGAAGCTTGGAAGGATATTCTTGGAAGGTGAGGTGGGACGAAGGGCTTGAGGACCAGATGCTCGCGATGAGGTCGGCATGCTTGCCGGTGGAAACGGGTGGTGTGTTGCTTGGCATCTTTGACCACAAGGTGCGAACGGTAACGATCGTCGATGCGCGAGAGGCGCCCTTAGATAGTGTGGCTCACCCCGACAGCTTCATTCGGGGTAGGGCAGGGGTGCTAGAACTGGTTGAACACGCTTCATCGCTAACCGGCGGCATGGTGGGCTACATCGGCGAATGGCATTCTCATCCCCCGGGTGTCCGAGCGGTTCCAAGTGCCTTGGACAAGGAGCTGCTTGCCAAACTTGAGTCTCGACTTCGGGAAGATGGGCTGCCTGCGATCATGGCGATCGTTGCTGAAAACGAAGTCAATGTGTTCGTCGGTGGTGGCGAGGTAGCTGAAACCGAGGATACAGCTGCGCGGGCCTAGTTATGCCTACAGAATGGCGGACGTACAGACCTAGCCTTTGCGCAATTTCTAGTGATCTTCCAATAGACGTGCAGCGGGATTCGACGTCGCTCCGCCGGTCTGGAAATACCCAACCACACTCGATACCGACCGGTGCTCGGTCAGCTGCATGATCGCCGGCAGCGCCACACCCTGGCGGCTGGCTTCGGTCACGAACCCCGACCGCAGGCTGTGCCCGCCAAAATCCCCCTCCAGCCCCGCCAAGCGCGCCCGTCGCTGCACGATCTCGCCGACCGCGGCCGGGGACAGGGCAGGGCCGACGCGCTGTTTCCACAACCGCCGGAAAATCGCCCCCTCGATGATCCCGGACGCTTCCAGCCAATCCTGCAGGGCGAGGGCGGCCCGATCCAGCACCGGCTTGTCCGGCGTCGAGGTGGCGGTGACGCCGGCCTGCTGGGTCTTGCTGTGCTCCAGACGGTAGATGTAGCCCGCCTCGCCGATCCGGCGCAGGTCGCGTAGATCGGCCGCAGCGATCTCGCTACGCCGGCGCCCGCCACTGGCAAACCCAAAGCAGAGCAGGGCGCGATCCCGAATCCCTTCCAAAGTGCCATCACAAGTCGCCAGCATGGCCTCGAGCTCAGGGCGCGTGATGGCTGTCTTCTTGGTCGGCCGCTCACCGCGTTTGACTGACGCTCGGCGGGCACGGCTCAAGAGCGTCCTGATACTGGGCAGCTCGCACGGATTAGTCAGTCGCTTGAGTTTGTGGGCCGTAGACAGCACGGCCACGCGCTGGACCACGGTCGACAGCTTCAACGGCCCGACCTTGGCCTTGAGGCCGGCGGCCACCAACGCCTGGTCAATCGTCGGCGGCAGTTCGCTGACTAGGCCGGTCTTGCCTTTGCGCTGGATGTGGTCGATCAGGAACTGGATCACCACGGCCTCGCTCGCGGGCAACGCCAGTTCGACGCCGTAGCGGGCTTGATGCCAGCCGGCCCAGTAGCGCAGCGCCGTGGCGTAGCTGCGGGTCGTGTTCGCCGCTGCGGCTTCGGCGAGTAGTTCGCGCACCGCTTCGGCGGCCTGTTGGGCCAGCTGCTCGGGGAGTACCAGGTTCGCGGCCGTCGCTACCACGGCAGGCAATGTGCTATTTCGTTTCATACTATGTAATGTACGTTATGAAAATGAGCATCTACTAACGATAATCATCACTTATCGTGAGTACGCGATCAATAGAGTAGGGCGCCGATACAGGAGACGTCAGCATGGCCCGCGGCATCACCGAATCCGATGTTCATACCGCCGCCGACGAGCTGGTCGCCAGCGGCGAGCGCCCGACGGTAGAACGCATCCGCGCCCACCTGGGCACGGGCTCACCCAACACCGTGACGCGCTGGCTCGAGACTTGGTGGAAAAATCTGGGGCTCCGACTGCAGCCGAAACGACCAGATTTAAAGGACGCGCCAGCGGCGCTGGCCGAGTTGGCCGGGCAATGGTGGGCGCTGGCGCTGCAGCATGCCCGCGAGTCTGTGTTGGAAGAGCTTGCCGAGGCCAAACAGTCGCTTGCGGACGAGAACGATGAACTTCGCGTGCAGCAACAGAATTTTGCCGAGGAAGCATCTGAACTCCATGCCAAAGCCACGGCCTCGGCCCACGCAGAAAGTCTCGCACTGACCCAGGTAGCAGAGCTTCGGCAACTCGTGGATCAGCTTCAATCGCAACTGACAGAGTCGACACAGCAACGTGCTTCTGTGGATCAGCGGCTGGATCAGTTGGGTGTAGCAAGGCAAGCCCTCGAAGCCCTGAATCGCCCAGGATTTCGTAGACACCTCGCAGCCATAAACTATGGCTTAGGCGGAGGTGGTTATGAGCACGAAACGTTATACGGATGAGTTCAAGATCGAGGCGGTTCG
>NZ_JBRREC010000017.1:0-64004 GCF_056760015.1 Stenotrophomonas sp. STEN029
CGATGTGCAACGCGCCTATACCGACCTGGCCGCGTTCAAGACCGCGTATGAGACCGACCCGCGCCAGATCGAGCACATCAATGCGCTGTCGGCGCAGGTGCGCGCGCTCGGCCTGCCGGTGGTGTGGACCTATGTGGCGTACCTGGAGTCGGGCGAAGACGCCGGCACCTGGGGCACACGCACCAACACGCCGGACTCGCTGCAGAACATCAAGCACGGCTCCGAGCGCGCGCAGTTCGATCCACGCGCCGACGTGCAGCCCGGCGATATCGTCATGCACAAGCGCATGGCCAGCCCGTTCTTCGAAACCAACCTGTGGTCGCTGCTGACCTTCCACAAGATCGACACGCTGATCATCACCGGCGGCTCGACCTCGGGCTGCATCCGCGCCTGCGTGATCGACAGCCTGTCGCGCGGCTACCGCAGCATCGTTCCGGAGGAATGCGTGGCCGACAAGCACGAGATCCCGCACTTCGCCAACCTCAGCGACATCATGCTCAAGTACGGCGACGTGGAGCCGGTCGAGCATGTGGCCGCACAGCTGCAGGCGCTGCGCGCATGAACGCCACGACCAAGTCCGACCCGGGCCTGTTCGACTACTGGCCCTACGACAGCCGGCCGAAGATCGAATGGCCGGGCGGTGCCCGCGTGGCGCTGTGGATCGCGCCCAACATCGAGTTCTACGAGTACGCGCCGCCGGCCAACCCGCAGCGCAAGCCGTGGCCACGGCCGCTGCCGGACATCCAGGGCTATGGCACGCGTGACTACGGCAACCGCGTCGGCCACCAGCGGATGATGCGGGTGATGGACCAGTACGGCCTGCGCGGCTCGGTATCGCTGTCCACGGCCATGCTCAAGCACCATCCGGAAGTGATCCAGATGGCAGCCGAGCGCAACTGGGAATTCTTCAGCCACGGCATCTACAACACCCGCTACACCTACGGCATGGACGAGGCGCAGGAGCGGGAGATGATCGCGCACTCGATGGCGCTGATCGCCGAACACACCGGCCAGCACTGCGACGGCTACCTGGCACCAGCGCTGTCGCATTCGGACGCCACCATCGACCTGTTCGCCGAGGCCGGTGGCCTGTATACCTGCGACCTGTTCCACGACGACCAGCCAACGCCAGTGAAAACCCGCTCGGGCAAGCGCTTCGTGTCGGTGCCGTACTCGCTGGAGCTCAACGACACCATCGTCTACGTCACCAACAAGATCGAGCCGCGTCGTTACGGGCAGATGATCAAGGACGCCTTCGACCGCCTGTACGCCGAAGGCGAGCACTCCGGCACGGTGATGTGCGTGCCGCTGCATGCCTACCAGGTCAGTCATCCGCATCGTCTGGCCGCTTTCCACGACGCGATGGACTACATCTGCAGCCACGACAAGGTGTGGAAGGCCACCGGCCGCGAGATCGCCCAGCATTATCTGGACAAGCACTACGACGATGCGCTGGCCTCGATGGCGGCGATCAATGCGGAGGACGCGGCATGAGCCTGGATCGCAGCTTCCTGGAGTACCCGCAGCTGCGCCATGGCATGGACCATGCGCGCTACAGCTGGTCGATGCTGGCCGAGCGCCCGGCCGTGCGCTGGCCCGACGACAAGCCGTTGGCGCTGTGGATCAACCTGAGCCTGGAGCACTTCCCACTCAACCCCAAAGGCGAGGGCTTCAAGCCGCACGGCGCGATGGTCATGCCCTACCCGGACCTGCGCCACTACACCTTGCGCGACTACGGAAACCGGGTCGGCGTGTTCCGCGTACTGGATGCGCTGGAAAAGTACGGTCTGCGCGCCAGCACTGCGGTCAACGGCGAGCTGGCCGAGCGCTATCCGGCCCTGCTGCGCAGGTTGAAGGCGCGCAGCGCCGAGCTGGTCGCGCACGGCTGGAACATGGACAGCGTGCACTACGGCGGGCTGGACCCGGCGCGCGAAGCTGAATACATCCAGCGCAGTTTGGCCGCGCTGGCCCCGTATTCGGACGGTCCCATCCAGGGCTGGTTGTCGCCGGCCAGATCGCAGTCCGAGAACACCCCGGAACTGCTGCAACAGGCCGGTTTGCAGTGGTTTGGTGACTGGATCAACGACGAGCTGCCCTACCCCTTCCAGACCGCCAACGGCCCGCTCACCGCACTGCCGTTGTCACTGGAATTGGAAGATCGCTTCATCGTCGGCGAAAATCTGCATGCCGAGGCCGAGTATGCGGACCAGATGGTCGATGCCTGCGATTTCCTGCTGGAGGAAGCGCAGCGCAGCGGACAGGGTCGCCTGCTCGCGCTCAACATCCATCCGTGGGTGATGGGCCAGCCGCACCGCATCAAGCACCTGGAACGCGTGTTCGCCCATCTGGCAGACAACGCAGGGCTGATCTGGAACGCTGCGCCTTCGCAGATCATCGCCGCCTCACGTTGAGGCGGCGGTTCCAGGCAACCGTCGTCGCCCAAACCGCGCCGGCCTTTACCCAAGAGCCCTTGCATGAACACTGAAGCCAACACCGCCCTGCCGCCGCGCGAAGCGATGGAATTTGACGTCGTCATCGTCGGCGCCGGCCCTGCCGGTCTGGCCACCGCCATCCGCCTGCGCCAGCTGGCGGTCGAGAAGGGCCAGGAATTGTCGGTGTGCGTATTGGAGAAAGGCTCCGAGCCCGGCGCGCACATCCTGTCCGGCGCGGTGATGGACCCGCGCGCGCTCAACGAGCTGTTCCCGGATTGGAAGGAACGCGGTGCGCCGCTGCGGCAGGCCGTCACCCGCGACGAATTCCTGTTCTTGAATGAAACCGGCGCCAAGAGCACGCCGCATGCCCTGCTGCCGGAATGCTTCCACAACGATGGCAGCTACATCATCAGCCTGGGCGAAGTCAGCCGCTGGCTGGCGCAGCAGGCCGAGGCGCTGGAAGTGTCGATCTTCCCGGGCTTTGCCGCCGCCGAAGTGCTGTACGACGAGAACGGCGCGGTAATGGGCGTGGCCACCGGCGACATGGGCATCCACAAGGACGGCACGCCGGGCCCGAACTACGAGCGCGGCATGGAACTACATGCCAAGTACACGATCTTCGCCGAAGGCTCGCGCGGCCACCTCGGCCGCCAGCTGATCAGCAGGTTCAAGCTCGACGCCGGCAAGGACCCGCAGGCCTATGGCCTGGGCATCAAGGAGCTGTGGCAGATCGATCCGGCCAAGCACGAGCCGGGCCTGGTGGTGCACGCCGCCGGCTGGCCGCTGGACAACGACACCTACGGCGGTGCCTTCCTGTACCACGCCGAAGGCGGCAAGGTCTCGATCGGCTATGTGGTCGGCCTGGACTACAAGAACCCGTGGCTGAGTCCGTTCGAGGAATTCCAGCGCTTCAAGACCCATCCGGCGATCCGCAAGCACCTGGAAGGCGGCAAGCGCGTTGCCTACGGCGCACGTGCGATCACCGCCGGCGGCATCCTGTCGCTGCCCAAGACCGTGTTCCCGGGCGGCGCGCTGGTCGGCTGCGAAGCCGGCTACCTCAACGTCAGCCGCATCAAGGGCAGCCACGCCGCGATCAAGACCGGCATGCTGGCCGCCGAGGCCGCGTTCGATGCGCTGGTCGCCGGTCGCTCGCGCGATGAGCTGACGGCGTATCCGGAAGCCTTCGAGAACAGCTGGCTGAAGGCCGAGCTGATGCAGGCCAAGAACTTCAAGCAGTGGTTCAAGAAGGGCCGCACCCTGGCCACGCTGATGACCGGCATCGAACAGTGGCTGCTGCCCAAGCTGGGCATCCGCAATGCGCCGTGGACCATCCACCGCACCAAGGCCGACCACGAGTGCCTGGAGCCGGCCGCCAGCCAGCCGAAGATCAACTATCCCAAGCCGGACAACGTGCTGACGTTTGATCGCCTGAGCTCGGTGTTCCTGTCCTCGACCAACCACGAGGAAGACCAGCCCAGCCACCTGACCTTGAAGGACGCCAGCGTGCCGGTGAAGGTCAACCTGGCCACCTATGGCGGCCCTGAGGCACGTTACTGCCCGGCTGGCGTCTACGAGTTCGTCGGCGAAGGCAGCGACACCCGCCTGCAGATCAACGCGCAGAACTGCGTGCACTGCAAGACCTGCGACATCAAGGACCCGACCCAGAACATCGTGTGGGTGACCCCGCAGGGTGGTGGCGGACCGAACTATCCGGCGATGTAAACGTCGCCATCAACCCACAGGAGTTTTGATGAGCATTGTCAGTCCAGGCGCCCGCTTCCGCGCGGCGCTCACACAGGAAAGCCCGCTGCAGATCCCCGGTGCGATCAACGCCAACCACGCGTTGCTGGCCAAGCGGGCGGGCTTCCGTGCGGTCTACCTGTCCGGTGGCGGCGTCGCCGCCGGCTCGCTGGGCCTGCCGGACCTGGGCATCAACACCATGGACGACGTGCTCACCGACATCCGCCGCATCACCGACGTCTGTGACCTGCCGCTGCTGTCGGACATCGACACCGGCTTTGGCCCGAGCGCGTTCAACATCGCGCGCACGGTGAAGTCACTGATCAAGGCCGGTGCGGCGGCCTGCCATATCGAAGACCAGGTCGGTGCCAAGCGCTGCGGCCACCGCCCCAACAAGGAAATCGTGTCGCTGGGCGAGATGGTGGACCGGGTCAAGGCCGCCGCCGATGCCAAGACCGATCCGGATTTCTTCCTGATCGCGCGTACCGATGCGATCCAGATGGAAGGCGTGGACGCGGCGATCGAGCGTTCGCTGGCCTGCGTCGAGGCCGGTGCCGATGGCATCTTTGCCGAAGCCTCGTATGACCTGGAGACCTACAAGCGCTTTGTCGATGCGGTGAAGGTGCCGGTATTGGCCAACCTGACCGAGTTCGGGCAGACGCCGCTGTTCTCGACCGAAGAGCTGGGTTCGGTGGGTGTTGCGATGTGCATCTACCCGCTGTCGGCGTTCCGCGCGATGAACAAGGCCGCGGAGAACGTGTACACCGCGATCCGTCGCGATGGCCACCAGCGCAATGTGGTGGACACCATGCAGACCCGCGAGGAACTGTATGAGCGGATCGGGTATCACACCTTTGAGCAGAGTCTGGATAGGACGTTTGCTGGGAAGAAGTGATGATTTTTTGGTGGGGGGCTTTGAAGCTATGAGCCGGAATGCCTGGAAGCTTAGAAGCTTGAAATGCCAAAAGCTCAAAAGCTGCCCTCACCCCTACCCCTCTCCCGTAAACGGGAGAGGGGCTGCTTCGTCGCGATTCTGCATGGGCCGGCATCACTAGCTTCGGCGCACTCCGCCAACTCTGTCCGGAGCCGAAAAGCCAAAGCTCAAGCAATGCTCTGAAGCATCCCTTCTCCCGCGTGCGGGAGAAGGTGCCCAGCGGGCGGATGAGGGGGCTTCTGCTTCGAGCTTCTGCTTCGAGCGCTTTCCAACAGACCCAAAAATGCATGAAGTCTCCCTTCTCCCGCTTGCGGGAGAAGGTGCCCAACGGGCGGATGAGGGGGGCTCTTGCTTGAGCCTTTGCTTCCCCTCCCAGCACCAGCCATCATTGCCAACGCCGAACAACCACGGCCGCCCCTGCACCGAGAAAGCAATGCCCCGCCTTCCACTGATCGCCCTCGCCTGCCTGACGCTCAGCGCCTGCGGCCAGCGCGATGCCTTCAACCACTCGGCCAATGCCGATCCACATCAACGCGAACTCGAACGCGCATTCGCCATCTGTGCTGGTTGCCACGACACCCGCGCCAACCTCGGCCACCGCGTTGGCCCCAATCTGCATGGCGTGATTGGCCGCAAGGCCGGCACCGCTCCGGGCTACAACTACTCCGACGCAATGAAGGCCAGCGGCATCATCTGGGATGCGCAGACCCTGGATGCCTTCATCAAGTCACCGACCAAACTGGTACCCGGCAGCAAGATGGTCAATGCCACCTCCGACCCGGCACGCCGCCAGGCCGTGATCGAGTTCCTGTCCACGCTACCGGAATAAGCAGGGCATCAATCCAGCGTCTGCACACCGCCACCATTGACGAACAAGGTCTGGCCACTGACCCAGTTGGAGATCGGCGCGGCGAAGTACAGCACGGCACCGGCAATGTCGTCGGCCTCACCCAGGCGTTTGATCGGCGTATGCGACAGCATCCGCCCCTCGATCTCCGGCGTCAGCACCGTCGCCAAGGCATCCGTGCGCACCGCACCCGGCCCCACCGCATTGACCCGGATCCCGGCCGGGCCATAGTCATGCGCGAGGTTCGCGGTCATATGATTGATCGCCGCTTTTGACGCAGCATAGGCACTGATCGCCGGGCTTTTGTTGATCGAGCTCATCGACGACATGTTGATGATCGAGCCATAGCCCGCTTGCTTCATGTGCGGCGCACACAGCTGCGACAGCCGCCACGCACTGAATACATTGATCTGGAAGGGCCGCTCGAACTGCTCCACGCTGATCTCGAATGGACTCTCGCGCCCGGCACCACCGCCACCGGCGTTGTTGACCAGAATGTGGATGCCGCCAAGTTCAGCCGCCGTGCGCTCGACCACGCGAACCAGGTCCTCGTCCTTGAGCACGTTGCACTCCAGGGCCAAGGCCTTGCCGCCGGCCGCGACAATCTCCGCTGCCACCTTTTCTGCAGCAGCAAGCTTCAGGTCGGCAATGGCGACGGCCGCGCCATACGCCGCCAACATCAGGGAACTGGCGCGACCAATACCGTTGCCACCGCCGGTGACGATGGCCACTTTGCCAGCGAGATCGAAATGCGCTTGCGGGATCATGGTTACGTGCTCCTGTCCGGGCGATTCATCGACCCGGACACCATACACCCCACCACCAGCGGCGGGGTGATGGCAACTTTCGGCAAGCGCGACCGGCGCCGGTGCAGGCTTACTGGCCGATATTCTTCGCCAGGAACGCTTCCAGCGCACGATAGAACGCCGCGCTGTTGTCGTCGTTGTAGAAGCCATGGCCTTCGCCCGCAACCGCCATCCACTCCGGCGGCTTGCCGGCGGAAACCAGGGCCGCACGCATCGCATTGGCCTGTGCAATCGGCGTGCGCTCGTCACGCTCACCGTGGGCGAGGAACACCGGCGCCTTGATGCTGGACGCAAGCGAGGTCGGCGAATTGGCCGCCAACTCCTCGTCGTTGCGTCCGATGACGCGCGTCAGGTAGTTGCGGCCAAAGGCGTGGTCCTTGATATCGCCCTTCTTGTACATCATCTTCAAATCATAGACACCGGCCAGACCCACCGCACAGCGGATCAACTCCGGCTGCCGCGCGGCCAGCATCATCGCCGAGTACGCGCCGAAGCTCGCGCCATAACTGCATACACGCGAGGTATCGGCAAGGCCCAGGGAAGCCGCATGGTTCAAGCCATCCAGCACGTCCTGCTGGATGCGCGTTCCCCACTGCAGGTAACCGAGCTCTTCGAATGCGTGGCCGCGGCCACCACTGCCGCGGTAATTGACCTGCACCACCAGATAGCCGCGATTCGCGAGGAACTGTGCGTCGTTGTCGTAGAACCAATCGTCACTTACACCGTGCGGACCACCGTGCGGCAACAATACGGTTGGCAGCCTTCGTCCCTCGCTGTTGCGCGGAATGGTCAGTATCGCCTCCAGTTCCGTTCCATCACCAGCCTTGAAACGCACCGGGCGGCGCTCGGCCATCAGCGTTGGGTCGATACCCTCGCGGGGCGCCAACACCTTCTCCAGCTTGTTGGTCGCACGCCGGAATACGTACCAACCGCCGGGATCACGGTCGCTGGCCAGGTGCACAAGGATCGTCTGCCCGTCACGGCTCACGTCGTCGAAGGTCACGTGCTGTGCCGGCAGCAGGTCCGCCAAGGCCTTGTGCAGCTCCGCCTCCGGCTTGCCCGGGTCGAAGTACTGCAACTGTGGACGCCCCGTCACCGGCGAGGCAGCAAACGGTACCGCCGGATCGCGCGTCCATTGCGACAAACCGACGTTGCTGAAGCCATCCGCGAGCAGGGTGTCCCGGTCACTGCCGTCTGCAGCGCTGGATACCAGTGATACCGGCCCGTCGTTGCGACTGAAGCTCCCATACACACGCTGGTTGTCGGCCGAGAACACATAGGGCGTCCAGACGCCACCGACGTTTTCCTGTAGGACCGGCTGCCAGCGCTGCCCGTCCCCGGAGGCGTACAGCAGGTAGTTGTCGTCATCGTCGCGCCCCCATGCGTAGCGCGCTACGCCATTGCGGTCGATCACGAACTCCAGGCTCGGCACATTGATGCTGGCAATCAACTTGAAGTTGGGACGTGGTCCCGCATCCACCAGGTACAACATCGAGTTGGTGGGGTTGCGCTTGAGCTGACGCATGTAGAAGCGGTCATCATTGCCCTGGGCCACGCCCTCGATGAAACCGAAGCCACGGTCCAGGCCCGCGGCGGCATTCTGCTGCTCGTAGCCGTAGATATAGCGCTGGTTCTGTCCATCGAAATCGCTGGCGACGATCTCGCCCATCGGTAGCGGCTTTTCCAGCGAACCGTATTTTCTCCCCTTGGCGACTACCAGCCGTTTGTCGCTTACCCAGATGATCTGGTACGGGCTTTCAAAGCGCGGCAGGCGCAGCACCGCGGTGCGTTGCATGTCGCTCAGGCGCAGTATCTGCACCGCGTGGTTGCCTCCACCGAAGTCGGTGCCCATTGCCAGGTATTCGCCACTCGGCGACAGCGTCGGCATCGAAAACGGGCTGGCCTTGGCAAACACCTCCACCGGCACCTGTTGCGCGGCTGCCGGCCATGCCAGGCACGCCAACAGCAACATGGATCGGAACATCGCTTTCCCTGCTTTTCCCATGACGCGTTCCCCAACGGTCTTATTCCTGAATGGGAGCCTATGTCATTTCCTCTTCGGCTAGAAGACCGCATTCGGAGGAGATTCGGCAAGCGCGAAACCGGGCAGGCGCAGGCCATGCAACCTTGCAGCTTTTCTTCGCGCCGGCATTCTGATATTTACTTGTCCGGACAAATACCAAGCCTGTCGCATGGGCGGCAAGCGGGCCGCAACTGCCCAACCGACGCCGCCTCCTTCCAGCTGTCCGCTGTACTCCCGCCCTTCTGGTTTCCTGCAAGGTCCCGCCATGCGCTCCATGTTGATCATCGTCGCCTCATTGCTCGTCATTGGCTGCAGCAAACAACGCGAGCCGACCGCCGCCAGTGCGCCTGCTGCATCTCCGGCCGCGGCCGAAGCCCAGGCAGCGCCCGCCGCGACCACCACCGCAATCAGCGGCGAACAGGCATTCGCGATGTGCGCGACCTGCCACAGCCGCGATGCCGGCGCACCACAAAGGATGGGGCCGAACCTGCACGACCTGCTCGGGCGCAAGGCCGGCAGCAATCCCGGCTTCGATTACTCACCCGCCCTGCGCGCCAGCGACATCACCTGGGACGCCGCACAACTGGATGCCTATCTGGCAGCACCGACGAAGCGGGTGCCTGGTACACGCATGGTCATCGCCGTACCGGATGCGGCGCGCCGGCAGGCGCTGATCGAGTATCTGTCGGCCCCCTGACGTTGTTCCTGCCAGCACGGCCACAGAACCACCGCCGATGGCACCCCGCGCAGCAACGAGGAGTGACATGCACCTTCAGTTCGAGCGCTTCACCCTGTTCTGCCGCGACCTGGATGCCTCGCTGCGGTTCTACCGCGACACGTTGGGCTTGGTGGTGGTCGAGGAAAAGACCCTGGAAGGGCCGATGGCAGGCGGACTGCTGCAGTTGCCCGCCTGCCGCATCCGTATCGCAATGCTCGCGGCCGAAGCGGAAGCAGCGGTCATCGTCGGCCTGTTCGAGATCAGCCAGACCGCGCTGAACACGCTTGCACCGCCGCTGGGCAAACCTGCCCACGGGCAGGCAGCGCTGGTGCTGTCCACCGGTTGTTTCGATGCGCTGCATTGCGCGCTGGGGGCAGCCGGGTACCGCTTCCTGACGCCGCCACTCGCCTATCCCAAGCACACCGCCAGCGCCCGTTCGCCGGCCGGCCTGTACCGCGAAATGATCGTCTACGACCCGGACCACGTGCAGGTAAGCATCCTGCAGATTGAACCGCTTCCCAAGGAGACCACGGCATGACCGGCATCGCCCGTTCCATCACCGGCAGCATCCAGTACACCAGCAACCAGGGCCACCGGCAGGGCGCCGAACGCGGCCGCGAAAGCTTCCGCCTGGACGTGCACCGCGACGGCTCGCGCGTGCTGGCCGCGCATTGCGAGATCGACGATGCGCCCGCTGTTGTGCGCGACGTCAACCTGCGCGTGGATTCCAGCAACATGCCGCAGGAATGCTTCGTGCGCATCGCCGTTGGCGGCCAGTTCCGCGGCTCGGGTTGGTTCACCTTCAACGCCAGCGAGGCCCAGTGCGAATCCTCGACTACGGTGGAGGGGCGCATCTGCCAGCGCTTCCCGCTGCAGTCGCCGCTACGGGCCTTCGGCAACCACGCCATCATCAACGATGCCTATGCGATGTCGCTCTACGATCTGGCGCAGGGGCCGGGCAAGCAGCGTTTCTTCATGTTGCTGTCCTCGCCGGATCATCGTGGCGCTACCGGCCCAATGATCTACCCGGTACAACTGGCCATCGAATACATCGGTGAGGAAGAGATCGATGTCATCGCCGGCCGCTTCAAGGCACGGCACTTCCGCATCCTCGATGTCGGCATGCCGGAAGAGCACCCTGATTACGATCTGTGGGTAAGCGCCGATGAGCACTACATCCTGCTGCGCGCCAGCGTCACGGGCTATATGCAGACCGCCTACGAGCTGAGCAGCTATCACGTGCAGGAGCACTGACGTGCTGCTGCAGATCCTGCTGGTCGCGCACATCGCCGTGCTTGGCTACTGGCTGGGCTCGGAACTGGTGATCAACAGCACCTACCGCTACGTCTGCAATGGCAGCAACATTCCCTTCGTTGAGCGCAGCCGGTTGATGGAGCATGTGATGCACGTGGACCAGCACGTGCGCTACGCACTGGTGTTGCAGGCCGGGTTGGGATTCTCGCTGGCCGCGCTGTATGGCTTGATACCCGGTGCTTACACCACCGCCGCCATCGCCGCTGTGCTGTGCGTGTTGTGGTTGATCTTCGTCGAAGCCGTGCACCAGCTACGGCATACCCGCCTGGGTGCACACCTGGCGGCGATCGACCGCGGCTCCCGTTACCTGTTCATGGCGCTGCTGCTGTGCCTGGCTACCGGCCTGCTCGGCGGCGGCTGGGACATGCCCGCATGGCTGCGCTGGAAGCTGGCGTTGTACGCCGGGGTGATGGCGTCCGGCGTCGGCATACGGCTGGCGCTTATCGCGCACTTCCACACCTGGAAGGTGATGGCGCAGGAAGGCCCGAGCGATGCCAGCAATGCCATCATCCGCCGTACCTATGTCAAAGCGACCTCGGTGCTTGGCGTGCTGTGGCTGTTCATTGCCGCAATCGTGTTCGTCAGCGTGTTCAAGCCAACATGACAATGAACGATCACAACGTGTTGCTGGCAGATCTGCGCGGGTTGCTGGGTGAGGACGCGGTCCTGTGCGATGGCGACACCTTGCAGTTGATGGCCGGCGACCTGTACAGCAGTGGGCCGCCGCCGCTGGCGGTCATCCGCACGCGCGACAGTGCTTGCCTGGCACAGGCGGTTGCACGCATCACCGCTGCGGGGCTATCGGTCATCCCGCGTGGCGGCGGCCTGAGCTATACCGGCGGTTACCTGTGTGAAAGCAGTGGCAGTGTGCTGGTGGATCTGTCCGCGCTGAACCAGATCGAACATATCAGCGCCGAGGACATGTACGTGGTGGCGCAGGCAGGGGTGACCTGGAAACAACTCCATGACGCGCTCACACCACTGGGCCTGCGCGTGCCGTACTTCGGTACGTTCTCCGGTGCAGGCGCCAGCATTGGTGGCGGGCTCAGCCACGGTGCCTTGTTCTTCGGCAGCGCGCGCTATGGATCGGCCGCCGACAATGTACTCGGCGTTGAAGTCATCACCGCCGATGGCGACGTGTTGCGCACCGGGCAGTGGGCGCTGAAGGCTGCGCCCGAACCGGTGTTCCGCAACTTCGGCCCGGACACCACCGGCCTGTTCATGCATGACGGCGGCGCTTTCGGCATCAAGACCCGTGCTGCGTTCCGCTTGATTCCGCTGCCTGCACACAACGGTTACGCCTCCTTCGCGTTCACCGATTTCGAATCCGCCGCGCGTGCATTGTCAGCCGTTGCCCGCGCGGGCCTGGCCGAGGAAGCCTATGTGCTGGATGCCGGTGCGGTGGCGGCGAATGTCGAGCGCGCCCGCAGCGTGGCTGGCGCGCTGCGGGCGCTGCGGCAGGTGCTCGAGAGCACCCCGGGCGTTGCCAGCAAGTGCAGTGCCTTGCTCGGCATGGCCAGGGCCGGGCGCCGGGTCGTTCCCGCCGATGCCTTCAGCCTGCATCTGGTTGCCGCGGGCAATAGTCCGGCGGCGGTTGAACATGATCTGTCAACGGCACGGGCGCTGGCCCAGCAACACGGCGGCAGCGGGATCGCCGCAACCGTGCCACGTATTGCCCGCGCCGATCCCTTCCCCGGGCTCAACGCGGTGCTGGGCGCCAACGGCAGCCGTTGGGCGGCATTGAACGTCAAGGTGGCGCACTCACGCGCGCCAGCACTGATCCGCGCCCATCAACAGCTGATCGCCGCGCACGCTGCCGAGATCGAACACTGTGGCGTGCGCGTTACGTATCTGTGCTCGGCGCTATGCAACTACAGCTTCAGCTTCGAGGCTGTGTTTCATTGGCAGGACAACTGGCAGCCGCTGCACGCAGCCACGGTGCAGCCAGCGCTGCTGCAGACCTTTGCGCAAGGGCCGGACAATCCCGATGCGCGGGCGCTGGTCGAGCAATTGCGGCAGCTGACCTGCGCCCTGTTCGCACGGATGGGGGGCGCTTCCAATCAGATTGGGCGTACCTATCCGTTCCTTTCGGAACTGGAGGATCCGCCTGCCGCCCTGCTGCGCGACATCAAGCGGTTGCTGGATCCGCAGCGGCGCATGAACCCCGGCGTATTGGGGCTCTGACCGTAAGATGTGGCAGGATCACCGTTGACGCATCCATCAGGGGGGAATCCTCCACATGTCTGTTGCTTCGCCGGGACTGGCCCGGTTGCTATCCATCGTCGCCCTTTCCATGGTGTCACCGGCCGCGCTGGCAATGGCCCAGTGCCCGCAGGAATCGAGCAAATCCACTGCGTTCTGGCTGCTGGGCTGGTCGATCTTCGCGCTGTTCGTTGGCGGCGGCATTGTGTTGCTGCTGTTGATCTTCCGCGCAACACGCAATGCGCGGCCGAAGCCACGCTGGCTGCTGCGCATCGCCGGGGTTCCAGCGATGCTGGCGATGTGGATGCTGGGTTTCGGTATTTTCCTGGGCCAGTTCGTACTGGTGTGCTGAGGCAGATCCTCAGGCCTGCGCGAACCACCAAGGTGATGCCGTACCTGTGTTGATCAGCAGCGCGCGTGCGCGCACGAATCGACGGATCGATGCCGTGCCCATGCGTGAGCCGCCCATGCCGGAGAGTTTGAAGCTCTGCTTCTCTGCGGTCTGCACCATGCCGGTCAAGCAGGCGTCATTGATCGAAATGCCGCCGGCCTGCAGCTGGCGCGCCACCCGCTGCGCGCGCTCGGGGCTTTGCGTGAACACCGCCGCCGACAGGCCGAACTCGGTGGCATTGGCACGCGCGATGGCTTCGGCTTCATCGGCCACCACCATCACCGGGAGGACGCTGGCGAAGCTTTCGTCGGCGACCACCGCCATCTCGTCAGTGACATCAACCAGCACCGTCGGCGGGCACCAGATACCGCCATGGTCGATCAGCTCGCCGCCGGTCAGCGTACGCGCGCCCTTGGCCTTGGCATCGGCAAGCTGCGCGCGTACCAGCTCCACCTGCGAAGCGGCGATCACCGGGCCGATCTGGCCCTGCTTCGGATCCGGCCAGGCCAGCTCCAATGCGGACGCTTCTTTCACCAGCGCGGCGATGAAGGCATCGGCCACCGGCGCTTCCACGTAGACCCGCTCGATCGACATGCAGCTTTGGCCACCATTGACGAAGCTGCCCCAGGCCAAGGCGCGGGCGGCATGTTCGATATTGGCATCGGACAAGACCAGTGCCGGGTCCTTGCCACCGAGTTCCAGCGAAGCCGGAATGAAACGGCGAGCGCAGGCTTCGCCGACCTTGCGACCGGTGGCGACCGAGCCGGTGAAACAGATCTGGTCGCTGGCATCGATCACCGCCTGCCCGGTGGTGCCGGCGCCGGTGACCAGCTTGAACACCGCGCCCAGGCCCGCTTCCTCCAATGCTTCGCGCAGCAGCGGCACGAAGCGCGAAGTGACTTCACTGGGTTTGGCGAGGATGCTGCAGCCCGCGGCAAGCGCTGGCACCGCATCGATCAAGGTCAGCATCAGCGGGAAATTCCACGGGCTGATCACCCCCACCACCGCATACGGCACCCAGGTCTGCTGGCTCTGGATGAAGGGAATGGCCTCCTGCTGGGCGGGCTTTTCCGCCAGACACCCTGCCGCCTGCTGCGCCCAGCGGCGAATCGCGCCGACCGTGCCGTCCACTTCAATCTGCGATTCGTGCCAGCGGCCGGTATCGGCCAGCAAGGCGTCGAGGAAACCGTCACGGCGCGCGACCAACGCATCGGCCAAGGCGTTCAAGCGCGCGCAGCGTTCTTCGATGCTGTGTTCGGCCCAATCCAGCTGCGCCTGGCGCAGGCCGGCACCCAATGCAGCAACCTCAACAGCGGAGGTGATCGGCAGTTCGCCATCGAACAGGCCGCTGCGCGGATTGCGTAGCGGCAGCGTGCTTGCCTCAGTCATTGCCCAGTACTCCCGCGCTCAGCAGTGCATCAAGGGTGGCTTTCTGGCGCGCAGCGAAGTCGGCCCGCTGCGGAATCTTCAAGCTGTCGCCGTCCAGCAGTGCATTCGGCTTCAAGGCGGTGCTGCCAAGGCCGGCATTGATCGCAGCCTGCGGCAGCCGCGACAGGAAATTGCCCATGCCTGGACGCAGGCGGCGGCGGCGCAGGCCGGCGATATCCAGATCAGCGTAGGCGGCCATCGACTCGCCGGTACCGGCGGCGGACAGCACCCTGCCCTGGTCATCAACGATCTTGCTCATGCCATCGGCACTGCCCAGCGGAATATCCACACCACTGATGCCGGCGGTATTGGCCGAGACCACATAGGCCATGTTTTCCAGCGCGCGGGCACGCTTGGCAATGTCCTTGGGGGTCAGCTCCGGGCTGCCGACTTCGCTGGTGGAATGCAGGAACACCTCGGCACCACGCAGGCCCATCGCCCGCGCGATTTCCGGATACAGGATTTCTTCCGATGCGATGCAGGACAGGCGGCCGAGCGGCGTGCGCGCAACCGGAAACACGCCGTCGATGCCGTACACGTCCAGGTACTTGTCCCAGACATCATGCGGGCTGGGTGCATACAGCGAGATCAGCCGGCGATAGCGCAGGATCTGGTTGCCACTGTCGTCCAGGATCACCGACGACTGGAAGTACAGCTCCGGGAAATTCGGGTCGCGCTCATAGGCGTTGGAGCACAGATAGACGCCATTGTCCTGGGCGATGCGACCCAGTTGTTCGTATTCGGCACCATCCATGGCGAAGCAGCCCTTGGCCGCCCAGCCGGGAATGGTGTCGCCCAGCGGATAGCTGGTGGCGAAGTATTCGGGCAGCACCACCAGCTTCAGGTCGGCACCGATGAAGGCCTTGGACGCGCGGATCTGCCGGCCTACCCGCTCGATGTTGTCAGCGACCGCCGCGGCGGCAGCGGCCGGTGTTGCACAGGCATTGATGGCACGGCAGGTGGTCTGCAGGGCCAGCGCGCGATACGCGTCGATCATGGGGCTTTCCCTTCGGTTGCGGTGTCGTTGAGGGCTTGCGTCTGCACGCCATCGGCCAGCAGCACGCGGAAGCTGCCGGTGCCGGCGCGCAGCGGCTTGATCGCGGCGTATTCCGGGCTGTGCCAGAACGCCAAGGCAGCGTCGCGGTCAGGCCAGCAGGAAATCACCGTGCGGCTCGGCGCGTGTACGCCTTCCAAGCTGGTTTGTTCGCCGCCCATCACCAGATAGCGGCCGCCGTAGCGCGCCACCACCGCTGGTGTCGCACGGACGTAGGCGGCAAAGCCTTGGGGATCGGTAACGTGGGCTTCGATGATCAGGTAGGCGGGCATCTATGCAGGCCTCAGTTGAAGCGCGGCGCGCGCTTTTCGAGGAAGGCAGCGGCGCCTTCAACGAAATCGCTGCTGCTGAAGGCGTCGTTGAACGCCGCATCGGCCTGTGCCACACCCACGCTGGCATCGCCACCCAGATGCCCGAGCACGATCTTGATTGCGCGCCGCGCCTGGCCGGAGGTGGCCAGCAACTGCTGCACCTGCGCCTGCTCCAGCGCCTCGATGCCATCCTCGCCCGCCAACTGGTTGATCAAGCCCCAATCCAGTGCGGTGGCTGCGTCGAGCGGACGTCCGGTCAACAGCATTTCCCGGGTACGGGCCATGCCGACCGTGTTGAGCAACCGGCGACTGTCATCGGCGCTGTAAACTAAACCGAGCTTGGCTGGGGTGATAGCGAACCGGCTGCGGGTACTGGCCAGGCGCAGGTCACAGGCCAGGGCCAGGCCAAGGCCGCCGCCCACGCAGGCGCCGTCGATGACGGCCAGCGTGGTCTGCGGCAGGCGTTGCAGTTTGAGCTGGGTGCGTTGGACCTGGGCGTTGTTGGCGGCAAAGGCCTCCGGAGCGGTGAGCAGCTGGCCGAGTTCGTCGATATCGGCGCCGGCACTGAACGCCCCCGGGACGCCGGACACCACCACGATCTGGGCATCACTGGCGGCAATTTCGTCCAGTGCGGCCTCGATCGCCGCCCAGTGGCGGGTGGCCAGGGCGTTGCGCTTGTCGGGTCGGTGGATGCCGATGCGGGCGAGCGCGCCGTCACGGCTCCAGCAAATCACGGTTTCTTCAGTGACCATGGCCTATCCTATTTGTTCTATCGTTATAGCATTAAGCCAAAGGAGGGTGAAGCGAGATGTCCCAAGACACACTGGCCACACTATTGAGTGCCAACGCGCACAAGCTGTTGCGCAACGACTTGCCGACGCCGCTTTACCACCAGATGTTCAGCCTGCTGCGCGACCGCATCCTCAATGGCGAGATCCCGCGCGGCGCCCGCATCCCCACCGAGTTCGACCTGGCCGACGGCTTTGGCGTGTCACGCATCACCGCCAAGCGGGCGCTGGACGAGCTGGCCGCCGAGGGCCTGGTAGAGCGCCGCCGCGGCAAGGGCACCCACGTCATCCACCGCTCGCGGCCCAAGCCGATGCACAGTCCGCTGACCGGGCTGCTGGAAAGCCTGGAAGTGCTGGCCGAGCACACCAAGGTGCAACTGCTGCAGTTCCGCCGTGCGGTGCCACCGGAGCCGATCCGCGCATTGTTCGATACCGGCCCGCGCGACCTGCTGGCACATGCGATCCGTCTGCGCCTGCGTGGCGATACCCCGTTTGGCTACTACAACAGCTGGACCAATACCGATCACCCCGATTTCAGCGAAGCCAAGCTGTCCAACAGCTCACGGCTGAAGCTGTTCCAGTCGGCTGGCATCCAGATCAAGCAGGTGGAGCAGGTGCTGTCGGCCGTCAACGCCGATGCGATTGCCGCCCTGCACCTGAAGGTCGAGCCGGGTACCGCGCTGTTGGCCTTGGAGCGCCGCTCCTATGACGGTGACGGCAACATGGTGGACCTGCTCAGCGTGCTGTACCGGCCGGACCAGTTCACCTACCAGATGACCCTGGATGTGGATGCCGGCGGGCATGATTGAAGGCGGCCGGGCCATGCCCGGCTGAGGCTTTCCCGGTGATGCCCTGTAGTGCCGGGCATGGCTCGGCACTACATCTGAAGCCTTACCGGGGAATGCCCCTGCCGAGCATGGCTCGGCACTACATGTGAAGCTTTACCGGTAACGCCCCCTGCCGAGCATGGCTCGGCACTACACCTGGCCCCAACCAGACCAGCTTCACTGGACAATTTGTCCGGACATATAGCAGGATCGGAACAGGTATGACCTTTCCACGTTCCTGATCCAGGAGTCCGGCATGTTGTCCGAAGTGAAGGCAGTCACCCTTGGCGTAAGCGACCTGCAGCGAGCCTGCGCCTTCTATGAGAACGCACTTGGTTACCGTGTACAGGCACGCGGGGCGCTGCACGCCGGACTGGCGCCGCTATGGCGTTTCGATGCCACGCTGCGCGGCGAGTACGCCGTCATCGCGCCCGACGACTCGGGATTGGGGAGGATCCGACTGGTCGCCTTCGACGCACCCGGGCAGCGGCTGTGGAACGCCGACAACCTCTACAACGGCAGCGGCTACTACGCACTCAACTTCCGCTGCGCGGATGCGCTGGCAACGATGCAGGCAATCACGGCTGCCGGCGGCAGCAGCGCGCATGAGCCCAGCTATTGGGAAGTCAGCGAGCAGGTCGCGGTACGCGATTCAATCAATGATGACCCCGATGGCATCCGCCTGGACGTGTTCTCCTACGAACGCGGCGGCGAGCTGCGTGGTCCACTGGATACCGATGTCAGCGTGGTGCAGACCATTGCTCTGGCCACCCGCGATGTAGCGCGTTCGGTGGCCTTCTACAAGGCGCTTGGTTTTGAGGTGTTGTTCGACCGCGTGCTCGACTTCCCCGAGCTGCAGACACTGCTGGGCACGGACCGGCCGGTGCGCATCCACAACGTCAACCTGATCAAGGACGGTCACATCGTGCCCGGCCGTGTGGAGATGTTCGCCTATCTCGACATGCAGCACCTGCCCGATGCACCGCTGCGCGATGTCGCGGTGCCGCCGAATATCGGCATCCTCTCGGCCACACTGCTCAGTGATGCGCTGGACGCCGATGTGGAGCGGCTGCAGCAACTGGGCGCGCAGTTGATCGCACGTGACGTCCTCGATGTGCCCGGCTTCGGGCATTGCGCCATCGCCACTTTGCTCGGCCCGGATGGTGAACAGCTGGAGCTGCTGCAACCGGCCTGATGCGTGCACAGCGCAGCCGCCCTGAAGCGGCTGCGCTGTATCGGCTCAACGTGCTGCCAGCTGTGCCGTCAGCGCGGCGGTGCGCCCCTGATAGTCGTCCTGGGGATCGGCATGCAGCGTCATCGCCACCTGCAAGGCCAGTAGTTCGCGCTCGATGTCCGCCACCGCAACGCCGGCAAACAGCACCGGCAACTGCGAACCAAGCCGCAACAGCTCGACCACATTGGCGTGCACCTGTGCGGTCTCCGGGCCCGCTACCAACCTGCGCGCGGCGGCGCTGGGCGCCAGCCACGGCCACAGCAGGTGGCGCTCACGCTCCCACTGCCAGACTTCGGCCATATGACCGCCGGCGGTGTGAACGGCAGGATCCGGCAACTGTGCGAGCAGGCGCTCGCACTCGCCAGCCCGCAGCAGCCACGGCTTGTGCAGCACCACCTCACTCAGGCGCGTGCCCAACCATTCGGCCAGCGCGGGCACATACGCTGCCGCGCCTTCCTGTGCATGCAATGCAACGGCCTGATCCGGCGCCAGATCGGCAATTACCGCACGCAACGCCGTCTGCATGGTCTCCGCGCTCAACGGTGCGCTGATCTCGGCTGAGCCCGCGTGGCCAGGCAGCTCGATGGCGATCTGGGTACGTGCATCCTCCGGCAACGCTGACACCGGCAACGGTGCCTGTCCCGGCGCATGGATATGCAGCACGGCATCTGCAGTACCGCGTCGCAGCCGCACCGCCACCTCGCCAAGCGCGGTGTCGATGACACGCCGTGTCCAGCCCTGCAGCTCACGTGCGGCCAGTTCCACGGGCACGGCGGGCGGCACGGCGTATTGCTGCAGGATCGTGTCCATGCGCCCATGCAGGCCCTCCACACCGGCGGGCTCTTCCACGCTGATCACGTTGTCCGGCAATGCGGGCAGGCGCTGCCGATGGCTCAGCAGCACATCATCGTGCCGATAGACCAGCCAGGCCGGGCAACGCAGCTCGCCAACGCGTTGGCGCTCGCTGTAGCGGAACGCGGCGCCATAGCCGCTGCGGTAGTTGTCGCCGACATCGAGGATGTCCATCGCCGCCTCGTGCGTGCCCTGCGCGCTATACGGCTGCAGTGCAATCGCGCATTCGGCGGATGGATCGCACCATGGGAAGAAGTACAGCTGCTCACGCATGCGCGACCACAGCCAGCGCAGGTGCGCGCCATCCCATGTCGGCAGGAATACCGGGAGGTACTTGTCGCTATAGCGTGCGCGCTCGGCATCGTTGAACAACGCGTAGCCATCGATGATCAGGCAATGCAGGCGCTGTGGCGCCATCCACGCCAGATGCATGCCGATCAAACCGCCGGTGTGCATCCCGAACAGAGCAAAGCGCTCGATACCCAGCGCATCGGCAAACTCCAGGGTGGCTTCGGCAAAACGATCGATGCCCGGTGAAGCATCCGCCAATGCATCGGAATAGCCAAAGCCCGGAGTATCCGGTGCGATCACCGTATAGCGATCGGAGAAGCGCCCGATCATCTGCAACCACATGCGCGAGTTCTGTGGCGACTGATGCAGCAACAGCAGCACCGGCCCCTGCCCTGCATATCGGTAATGCACGGTGCGATCACCGATGCGGATGAACTGGCGACGGACGGACGTTGCGGTCTGCATGGGCGTAATCACGGTGGTCGATATGACTATTGTTATATCAATAAATCAATCAAGCCTGCGTACTGAGCGGCCTGCCAAAGCGCCGGTTTGCAGTGTGTGCTGCATTTGCAGCACACACTGAAAATGACCTATCGACCACACCTATAGGACAAATAGCCCTTCCCATTCATTTCCATAAAAGTCATTTATTTCAGCAGGATGTCGTCATTTCCAGCGTTCGGCAGCGGGCGTAAAAAACCTGCAATAGTCCTGTTGATTGTCCGGACAAATGGCGGAATACTCCTTAGGAAGCATTGATATATCTATATGTCCTTGCTTTCCCCCACCCGACCGAGCTTTTCCTTCATCACGCTACGAGGCGAGTCATGAAAGATGTTCTGTACCGGAGTGCGTTAACAGTTGCGATCATGACGGCCATCGGCAGCGGCGATGCCTACGCCCAGTCGTCCGACAAGGATGCTGTGCAGCTTGACCAGGTAAGCGTGACCGCCCAGCGTCGCGAAGAACAGATCCAGAAGACCCCGCTCAGCATGAGCGTGATCAGTGGCCCGGCGCTGGATCGCATGCAGATCAAGCGCGTGGACGACATCAAGTTCACCACGCCCAACATCATCATCGAACAGAACACCGGCACCAGCTCCGGCGCCAAGATCATCATGCGCGGTGTCGGCGCCGATGAGTCGATGTTCACCAACGATCCGGCGGTGGCACTGTACATAGACGACGTCTACATCGCCCGCCAGAACGGCGCGATGTTCGACCTCTACGACGTGGACCGCATCGAAGTGCTGCGCGGCCCGCAGGGCACGCTGTACGGCCGCAACGCCACCGGCGGCGCCATCCGCTACATCTCGAAGAAGCCGACCGGTGAGGAGAAGCTGAGCTTCGATGGCAGCATCGGCAACTTTGGCCGGTTCGATGGCCGCGCGATGTTCACCACCCGCATCGGCGAGACGCTCGACGTCTCGGCGGCGGTATTGAGCCGCAATCGCGACGGCATCATGCATGACATCACCAACAACCGCTGGGTCAATGACCAGGACGTGCTGGCCGGGCGCCTGGCCTTCGCCAGCACCTGGGGCGAGTCGTCCTATGCGACGCTGAGCATTGATCGTCTTCGCGAGCGTTCCACCCCGGCCTGGGGCACGCCGGTTGCGCTGGACACCACGACCGACACGGTCGCGCCGAAGCTGGGCAGTTACTACAAGACCGAAACTGACACGCGCGGCCTGAACGATCTGGATCAGTTTGGCATCGCGCTGACCAACGAAACCGACTTCGGCGCATTCTCCTGGCGCAGCATCGCCCACTACCGCACCCTCGAGCACCATTTCTACATGGACGTCGATGGCACCAGCCAGATGCGTTACCACCTGGAACAGGACCAGAAGCAGAACCAGAAGGGCTATGAAGCCCAGTTCACCTCGCAGCTGGACGGCCCCTTCAGCTGGGTGGCCGGTGTGTTCGCTTTCTGGGAGCACAACAACCAGCCGACCCGCAACGACATCTTCACCCGTGGCGGTACCAACTTCGTCGAACAGGACACCTCGGCCTATGCGCTGTATGCGCAGGGTGACTACAAGTTCAACGACAAGCTGACCTTGACCCTTGGCGGCCGCTACAGCTACGAGAACAAGGACTTCTCGGTGCGCTCGGTGAAGGCCAACGGCGACCCCAACTACAGCAAGGCGCTGGAGAAGAGCTGGAACCGGCCCGACTGGAAAGTGCTGCTGTCCTATGACTTCAGCGACAACGTGATGGGCTATGCCAGCGTCACCACCGGCTTCAAGAGTGGCGGCTTCAACGGCCGCGGCACCACCTATGCCACGGTGACACCCGTCGACGCGGAGACGCTGCGTGCTTACGAAGTTGGCGTGAAATCCACGCTGTGGGACAACCGCCTGCGTTTGAATGCCGATTACTACCGGCTGGATTACGACGGCATCCAGCTGACCGCGGTCAACTCGGACGGCGTCTTCGTGATGACCAACGCCACCGGCGCGCTGATCCAGGGCATCGAAGTCGAAGCGCAGGCGCAGCTGACCAGCAAGCTGCGCGTGGACGCCAGCATCGGCACCATCGACGGCGAGTACAAGGACTATGCGGCGGTCAATGCCGCCTACTTCAGAGGCCGATCGATGAAGAGCTCGCCGGACATGCAGTGGACCCTGGCAGGCACCTACGTGCAGCCGGTTGGCAATGCCGACCTGGTGTTCAGCGCGCAGGCGCGGCACACCGATGAGTACTACCAGAACCAGGACACCTCGCGGCTGATCATGACCCGCGCCAACACCGAGTACAACGCACGCATCTCCTATGAGCCACGTGATGCCAACTGGTCGGTGGCGGCATGGGGCAAGAACCTGGGCGACAAGTTCTATTCCACCGGTGGCTTTGATATCGCCGGGCTTGGCATCGGCGTGATCTATCCGAACGTGCCGCGCACCTACGGCGTCGAGTTCAAATACCGCTTCTGGTAAGCCTTCACTGCCTGCTGCACCCATCGCTCCCGACCGGGAGCGATGTTTTTTGCGGATAACGATGCTCCCAACCGGGAGTGATGTCTTCTGGAGACCACGATGGACTATCAACTGCTGTTGCTGCTGCACCTTCTGATCGGCGGCTATTGGCTGGGCGGCGACCTGGGTGTGTTCTACATCGCTGGCAAGATCGCCGACCCTGCACAGCCACTGCCGGTGCGGCTGTTCTCGGCAAAGGCGATGATGCTGCTGGACATGATCCCGCGTACCTGCCTGATCATGGCCCTGGGCACCGGCCTGACCATTGCCACCAAGGCCGGGCTACTGCCCCTGGATGGCTGGTTGTGGTTGGTGTGGTTGGGCACGCTGGCATGGCTGGGCCTGGCCTGGGCGGCCTTCATCAAAGAGCATTCGGCCAGCGGCCTGCGCATCGCGCGCGTGGATTTCTACCTGCGCCTGCTGGTGCTGGTCGGCTGTGTTGCGGCCGGCATCGATGCGCTCAGCGACGGTGGCTATATCGCGCAGAGCCGCTTTTTGGGGGCAAAGCTCATCCTGTTCGCCGGCATCATCAGCATGGGCCTGCTGGTGCGCATCCAGCTGCGCCCGTTTGGCCCGTTGTTTGGCAAGGTGGTGACCGGTACCGCAAGCGATGCCGAGCAGCAGTCACTCAAGCAGCTGGTGGCGCGGGTGAAGATCCCGGTGTTGTGCATCTGGTTGATCATTCTGGTGATCATGGTGCTGGGCAAGCTCAAGCCGTTCTGAGTTGCAATGCATGCTGTGAACAACAAAGGCCCGCTTGCGCGGGCCTTTGCTTTGACGACGTCGCACAGCCTTGCTTTTGTGGGAGCGGCGTAAGCCGCGAAGCTGATGTTGCTGGAGCACTCTGCATACCTGCCGTCTAAACATGTGCTTGCTTCGCGGCTTACGCCGCTCCCACAACAGATACCAGCACCTTCGGTTATGGCTCAGCCCTCAAGCTACTCCACGCGCCAAGGGAGAATCCGCATTTGCACCCTCGCCCGCTGCTCCTGCAAACGCCAGCCGCCGCTCATCGCGCACGAAGAACGAGGCCAGCAGACCAATCGCCACCATCACCGCGATCAGCGTGAACGCAACGTGGTAGTTGCCGAAGTGATCGAACATCACCGCGGTCAGCCAGATGCCCAGCCCGGCAGACGTAGCATCCATCAACGAGATCGTGCCGAGGATCTTGCCGGCGGCGCTGAGCCCGAATGCCTCGACGATCTGCAGCTGCAGGATCGCGTACAGGCCACCCCAGCCCAGGCCCATCACGATCAGACCACTCCACAGCAGCTCGCGCTGCTGCAGGGCGATGATCATCGAGCCCAGCGCCATCAGCGCAACGTTGCAGACGAATACTTTCTTCGAGGTCGTCATGTCGGCGAGGAAGCCAAACAGGAACTCGCCGACCATGCCCAGGCCGAACAGCAGGAACATGCCATCTCCTGCCTGCTCGCCGCTAAAGCCCAGGTCCTTCATGTTGAGGATCAGGTGCGAGGACAGCGACATGATTCCCCAGAACGTGGTCACCGCCACCACGGCCAACGCCCAGAACGTGCGGGTGCGCAGCGCCTGCCGGTACCCCAGGTCCGGCAAGCTGCAGGCACGGCCCGGCGTACTGTTGTCGCTTGCCTGGCCATCTCCCCAGGGGCGCAGGCCGTTGCTAACGGGCGAGCGGACCAACGCCAGGCAGAGCACGAACAGAGCCACGGGTATCACCGCCATCAGCAGGAAGCTGCCCCGCCAACCATGCTCCGGCAGCAAGCCGATGATGATCTTGGGCACCAGCATTCCGCCCAGGCTGCTCCCCACCAGCGCAATCCCCAACGCCGTGCCGCGCCGCGTCTGGAACCACTGCGACACCATGATCACTGCCACGCACAGGCCACTGCTGACCACTACCGCGGCAAAGCCGACATGGATCAGGTACACGTGGGTGATGGAGTGCACCTGTGAGTAGGCGGCGTACAGCACTGCCAGCAGCAGGCTGCCAAACAAGGCCAGGCTGCGTACACCGACGCGGTCGATCAAGGCGCCAACAAAGGGTGACATCAGCGCTGCCAGCAACAGGTTGAACATGTCGCGGAACTTGAGCTGGCCACGGCTCCAGCCGAATTCGTCCAGCAGCGATGGATCGAAGGCGGTGATGCCGGTCATGGTCATGCCATTGGAGATCGCCAACATCAGCATGGCCACGATGCAGATCAGCCACGGGTAGAAACGTTTCATCGGTACACCTGCTGCGAAAGGGTGAACGGGGAACGCACGGCACTGGACTAATGTCCGGACAAAGAATGGCACAGACCGGGCGTTGGATATAGCCCCGGGAGCCGATTGCAGTCGGCCTCAAATATAGTTATATAGATATATCATTAAGATTATCGCGAGCCAGCCGTACCCACGCCATGGACCCGTTCACCACACAATCCCTGGAAGGCATCCTCCGCCGCGACGTGCATGCGCCGCTCTACCACCAGTTGCAGGGCTTCCTGCGCGGTTTGATCGAGCGCGGCGAGATTGGCGACGGCGAGCAACTGCCTCGCGAAGAGGAACTGGCCCGGCGCCTGCGCATCTCGCGCGTCACCGTGCGCCAGGCGCTGCAGTTGCTGGCCAGCGACGGACTACTGGTGCGCCAGCGTGGCCGTGGTACCCGCGTGGTTGGCGGCGGCGCGCGCAGCTCGACCATCCCGATGCCATTGAAGACACCCTTGGGCGAACTGCTGCACAGCCTGGATACGCTGGCCGGCAATACCCAGGTCCGCCTGCTCGGCTGGGAACGCCTGCTGCCACCGCAGCCGGTCCGCGACCTGTTCGGCACTGGACCCGCGCAGACGTTGGTGCGCTGCGTGCGCGTGCGCAGCCGCCACGGCCATCCGTTCGGCTACTACGCCAGCTGGACCCGCACCGCACACCCTGAGTTCAACGCCGAGAACCTTGCCTATGGCTCGCGCATCGAGCTGTTCCGCCGCTGTGGCATCGAGGTGATGAAAGTGCAGCAGACCGTTTCCGCCACCCGCGTCGACGCATTGGCGGCGATGCACCTGCAGATGTCGACCGGGCAGGCGGTGATGACGCTGGACAGGCGTTCCTTCAATGCCGACCAGCAGCTGCAGGATCTGCTGGAAATCCAATACCGCCCGGACCAGCTGCGCTACCAGATGCGCATGGACTACGAAACCGATCACCCGGAGGCGACCGCTTGAGTACCACCGTGAGTGCAGGCCCGGCTGCAACCCTTGCAGAAAAGATCCTCGCCCGCGCATGCGGACGCGAGGCGGTGCGTGCTGGTGAGATCCTCACCGCCAGACTCGACCTGCTGATGATGCATGACTCCGGCGGGCCGCGGCGGGTCGCCTCACGGTTGGAAAAGCTCGGGGCCAAAGTGTGGGACCCGAACAAAGTGATGGTGGTCTCCGATCACTTCGTACCGGCGGTGGATATGGAAAGCGCCGACATCCTCGCACTCACCCGCAAGTGGGCGCAGGCGCAGGGCGTCACCCATTACGACATGCTCGGCATCTGCCATGTGGTGCTGCAGGAACACGGCCACGTGCAGCCGGGCATGTTCTGCGTCGGCGGTGATTCGCACTCGCCCAGCGGCGGCGCGTTCGGTGCCTTCATGGTCGGCATGGGCGCCACCGACATCATCGGCGCCCTGGTGACGGGCGAAGTATGGCTGCGCGTGCCGCAGACCACGCGCGTGCAGCTCGACGGCCTGCTCGGCGCCGGCGTCAGCGCCAAGGACGTGATGCTGATGCTGTGTGGCCAACACGGCATGGGCAACGAAGGCCAGGTATTCGAGTACGGTGGCAGCGCCGTGCAGGCGATGCCGATGCACGAGCGCCTGACCCTGTGCAACATGGCCGCCGAACTCGGAGCGGAAACCGGCATCGTCGAACCCGACGCGACCACGCTTGCCGCACTCGATCAGGCCGGCAAGCCCTTCCATGGTGAGCTGGCGCAGTGGCGTAGCGACGTTGGCGCCAACTACCTGCACCAACACCGTTACGACGCCGCGCAGATCGCGCCACATGTGGCCGCACCGCACAGTCCGGCCAACAGTCGCCCGGTCGGCGAGCACGGCAAGGTGCGCATCGACCAGGCCTATATCGGCGCCTGCACCGGCGCCAAGCTCACCGACCTGCGCATGGCAGCCGAGGTATTGAAAGGCCGCAGGATCGCCGCAGGCACGCGCCTGCTGATCGCGCCGGCCTCGGTGGCGATGACCGCACAGGCCGCGGCCGAAGGCACGCTGGCAACGCTGACCGAAGCCGGTGCGATCCTGCTGCCCTCCGGCTGCGGCGCCTGTGCCGGCATGGGTGCCGGCATGCTCAGCAGCGGTGAAATCTGCATGTCCACCACCGCGCGCAACTTCAAGGGCCGCATGGGCTCGGCCGAGGCACAGGTCTACCTGGGCTCGCCATACAGCGTCGCTGCCGCTGCGGTGAAGGGCGAAATCTGCGATCCGCGAGAGCTGCTGGGAGAGAACGTTTGAACGTCCGTGGCAAGGCCTTCGTGTTTGGCGACCGCATCGATACCGATGTGCTGGCGCCCGGCCCCTATATGCGCGAACCGATGAGCGTGCTCGCCAGCCACTGCCTGGAAGCGGTGGATCCGGCGTTCGCCAGCGAGGTGCGCCGTGGCGACATCGTGGTCGGCGGCGACTCCTTCGGCATCGGTTCCTCGCGCGAGCAGGCGGTGCAGGCGCTGGCCGAACTTGGTGTAGGCGCGATCATCGCCAAATCGTTCGCACGCATTTTCTATCGCAACGCACTGAATCTCGGCGTTCCCGCGCTGGTTTGTGCGACGCTTGAAGCATCACGCGGCGACGAACTGGAAGTACGGCCGGTGGAGGGACGCATCATCAATCACAGCACAGGTCGTGAGTTCGACTGCGAGAAGATTCCCACCGAGCTGATGGCCATCGTCGCCGGCGGCGGGTTGATGCCGTGGCTGGAACGCAAGCTGGCTGCGGAGCGGCGCACATGAACGCGCCGCATTTAAAACAGGGCATCATCCATGCGACCCTGATTGCGCCGGACCTGCAGCAGGTCTGCGTCGCTTATGTCGCACAGTTGGCATTGCAGCTACAGCAACGCGGCACACTCCAAGCCGATGATGCCGCCGCCCTCGATCTGGAAGATCTGATCGGCGCGCCGTTGGCATGGCTGGCCAACAGCGCAGGCGAGCCGGTGCTGCGGGTGATAGAAGACCCGCGTGCGGTCGTTGCCGAACCCATGTTCCGCCACGGTTGGTTGTCGCTGGAAGTGCTGGTTGGCGATATCGACTCGCTGGCGGCCGGCTTGCGGCCACCATTCAAGGTTCTGGGTCCAGCCGCCAACCTGGAGCTGAGCAATGCCATCCGCGCAGCTCAGGTGCTTGGACCGTGCGGCGAGCTTCTTTACCTCACCCAGATCAAGGCAGCTGTGCCGCCGTTCGACCTGCCGATGACCGACGCGACGGTTGCAAGCACCTTCATCGGGGTGATGACCACGCCGGATCGTGATGCCTCGCAACGCGCCTGGTCTGCATTGCTGGGCGCCAAGGGCTGGGCCTTCGATACAAAAATCACCGTGCTCAATCGTGCCTATGGCAAGACCTTGGACGGACGCTACCCGGTGGCGGTGGTGCCGATGCCCGGGCAGTGCATGGTGGAAATTGACCAGGTGGATCTGCCGGTGGCTGCAAACACCAGGCATGCTGGCCAGCACAGCCTGGGGCTGCGCTTGCCGACCGTGGATGCCGCTGTGCTGGCGGAGGCCGGTTGGATGGTTCAGGACGTTGGTGAGCGACGCAGCCTGCGTGGGCCCGCCGGGGAACATGTGGAGTTGCTTGCTGGGTGATGGGCCCTGGGCTGTTTCTGGCTGCTGGCAAGATCAAAAGTAAAAAGCTCAAAAGCACCCCTCCCCAACCCTCCCCCGCGCTAAGCGCAAGGGAGGGAGCTGTTTGCCGCGCCCTGTCAGACCAACGCAGCGCCGCTTGTACCCCCTTCCCTGCGCTACGCGCAAGGGAGGCAGCTGTTTGCCGCGCCCTGTCAGACCAACGCAGCGCCGCTTCTGCTCCCTCCCCTGCGCTACGCGCAAGGGAGGCAGCTGTTTGCCGCGCCCTGTCAGACCAACGCAGGCGCCGCTTCTACCCCCTCCCCTGCGCTACGCGCAAGGGAGGGGGCTGTTTGCCGCGTCCTGTCAGACCAACGCAGCGCCGCTTCTGCCCCCTCCCTTGCGCGTAGCGCAGGGGAGGGTTGGGGAGGGGGTCGCTTTTGCCTCGCTTCGTCTATCACTTCAACGACTCCATGACCTTTGCCATGTGTAACCCGCACTACACAGGCATAGCGTCAGCGTTCACCCAGGCAATTGAGGTAGGCGCAATGCGGACCCTGACGCTGGCAGCAGCCATCGCTACCATCACCTGCCTGGGCATGACGCTGCCGGCCAGCGCGCAGCTAGCGCCAATGACGCCGGACATCACCGGCAAGAAATTCGTCGCCCCGCTGCCAGCTCGCGACTTCAACAAGCGCGAGGTGATGATCCCGATGCGCGACGGGGTCAAGCTCTATACCGTGATCATGATCCCCAAGGGCGCACACAACGCACCGATCCTGTTCACGCGCACGCCGTACAACGCAGCCGGCCGGGTTGATCGCACACCGGGCGCAACACGCTTGGTCGATGCCCTCGCCCAGGGCGACACGGTGTTCGCCGAGGACGGCTACATCCGCGTGTTCCAGGATGTGCGCGGCAAATACGGCTCGGAGGGCGACTACGTGATGACCCGGCCACCACGTGGTCCACTCAACCCAGGCAAGATCGATCACAGCACCGATGCCTGGGACAGCATCGACTGGTTGGTGAAGCATCTGCCCGAGTCCAACGGCAAGGTGGGCATGCTCGGTTCTTCCTACGAAGGCTTCACGGTGGTGATGGCCTTGCTTGATCCACACCCCGCACTGAAAGTCGCCGCGCCGGAAAGCCCGATGATCGACGGCTGGATGGGCGATGACTGGTTCCAGCACGGCGCCTATCGGCAGGTTAACCTGGGCTACTTCAGCGGGCAGATGACCGCACGCGGCGCCGGCGCGAGAGTCGCCATGCCAAGCGGCGACGACTACAGCAGCTTCCTGCAGGCAGGCTCGGTGGGCGCCTTCGCCAAGACACTGGGGCTGGAACAGATACCAGCCTGGCACAAGGTCAGCGAGCACCCGGCCTACGACGCCTTCTGGCAGCAACAGGCACTGGACAAGCTCTTGGCCAAGCTGCCGGAGATCAGCGTTCCCACCATGTGGGAACAAGGCCTGTGGGATCAGGAAGACATCTATGGTGCGCATACCGCCTGGGCCGCACTGGAGCCCAAGGACCACGACAACACGCGCAACTTCCTGGTGATCGGGCCGTGGCGGCACAGCGGTGCCAACTACAACGGCAGCTCGCTGGGCGCATTGGACTTCAATGGCGACACCGCCCTGCAGTGGCGACGCGATGTGCTCAAGCCGTTCTTCGATCAATACCTCAAGGACAGCGCGCCGGTCGCCAACACCCCCCCGGTGTGGGTGTACGACGCCGGCAGCAACCGTTGGGACACCTACAGCAACTGGCCACAGAGCTGCAGGCAAGGCTGCACCGCCAACACGCGCAGACTCTATCTCAACACCGACACGCAGCTGGGCTTCAACAGCGCCACCAACGGTGCGCAGTACGCAGAGTACATTTCCGATCCGGCCAAGCCTGTTCCCTTCGTGCCGCGCCCGGTCAACATGGGTGATCGTGATGTCTGGACGACATGGCTGGTGCGCGATCAACGTTTCGTCGATGGCCGCACCGACGTACTGACCTATACCGGCCCGGTGCTGGACAAGCCGATGAAACTGGCCGGCATTCCGCAGGTACAGCTCAGCGCATCCACGTCCGGCAGCGACAGCGACTGGGTGATCAAGCTGATCGATGTCTATCCAGATCAGTATCCCGACAACCCGAAGATGGCCGGCTACCAGCTGCCGCTTGCGGTGACCATCTTCCGCGGCCGTTACCGTGAGAGTTTCAGCCAGCCGAAAGCAATCACGGCGGATGCACCGCAGACCTACAGCTTCGATCTGCCCAACGTGAACCAGACCCTGCAACCGGGGCACCGTTTGATGGTACAGGTGCAGTCCAGCCTGTTCCCGCTCTACGACCGCAATCCGCAAAGCTATGTGGACAACATCTTCTTCGCCCAACCCGGCGACTACCGAAAGGCCACGCAGCGCATCTGGAACAGCAGCGAGCATCCGAGCTACATCACGCTTCCGGTTGTTGAGTGATGCGTCTGCAATGACGGAACCAGCGCTCAACAGCATGGGGAAACTGCATGCGGCTTGATCATTGGTGTGCTTGATGGAGTAGCGAACAACGCGGTGGCGGAAGCGGCGTGAGCTTCGCGGCTTACGCCGCTCCTACAAAACATCCGCACCACCATGTTTCGCTGCCGTTGCTGATGGCCGTGCTATAGCAATAGTCGGCATCACTGCCTGCAATGCAATGGAGCATGTATGAAGCGCAGGAGGCTCAGCCAGCGCAGCATCATACTGATCGGCATCGCCGTCCTCGCCGCAGTCATCGCGCTGTCGGTCGTGCCTTGGTGATTGTTAACGCCGCGTGGCACAACGCGACGCAGCACACAGCAACGCCACAACGCAGTTCGCGTAATGCGCAGCGTTATCCGTTTATGCGTATTCACGTATTGCTGCCTGTTCACGATCCCGGCTATAGCTGTACAGCCAGATCAGGGGATCACCTACTGGAGAAGTTCATTGGACAAGATCAAATTTTTCCTTGAAGGGCCCGGCCGTCAGCGTCGATTGGTGACCTTGCTGGCTACTGAATCCAGGAACGTCGCCAAGGGCAGCAGCGATGGTCGCCGCGTCGCGACCATGGGGCTGAGCGACGTCTGCTTCCATACGATGATCGATGAGCAAGGCAACATCGCCAAGCAGATCGACTTCGATGGCTACCGCTTCAAGTTCCGTGACTCCAACCTGCCATGGGATCTGATGATCGCCTGATCATGTGCAATGCAGCCAACCGGCATTCATCTGCATGAGCGCAGCACGTGCTGCATCACATGATTGGCATTACGCGAACTTTCCTTTTCATGCACCTGCCCGTCACCGGATGCAGGCATCCACTTAATCGTGGTTGCTGCATCCTGCAGCTGGAGCATCGTTGCTCTGATCGGAGACGCGTCATGGATACCCGCAAGATGAAGCAACTGCTGTTCGCAGGCGTGATCGCTGTTGGCTGCGCAGGCACTGCCCTCACCGTGCAGGCCGCAGGCCAGGCCGCCCACTCCACGCACGATCAGGCCTCCGAGCAGCCAGGCACCGATACCTGGATCACCACCAAGGTGAAGGCCGATCTACTTACCACCAAGGATGTATCCGGCACCGAGATAAAGGTGGAAACGGTCAACGGCGTGGTGACACTGACCGGCGCCGTCGCCACCAAGGCGGAAGCCGACCGCGCCATTGCCGCCGCACGTGCAATCAAGGGCGTGAAGAGCGTGAACAGCTCGGCACTGACGGTCGCACCCGCGCGTTGATCCACTGATGTTGATCCACTGATAAAGCCATAGTCCCTGGATAAACATCAATCGGATACAGAGAAAGCGACACCTCACGGTGCCGCTTTCTCGTTTCAGTCGCCGACAGCCGGCAATCCAGTCGGCTGCGTGAGCATGCTTAGATCAAGCCGACCTTCATCGTGTCCTGCACAAGCAGCTCGGCATCCAAGCCCGAGTGCTGGTACACAACATACGAGACGCCTTCGATGGACTGCTTGCCCATCGACGCCCAATCACCCAGATCAGGCCCGCCCGTACCCAGCAGGTCATCGATATTGACGACATCGCCGGCATTGCCCTTCACCATCATCTGCACGGTCTGCTTGTCGCCCTGATGGAACAGGTCCACCTGGCCATTGGCGAGCACGTCCTTCAGTGACAGGGTCAAGGTGTTGTTGCCAGTGCCGGTCAGGTCGATGACTTCAACGCCGGAGAGCTTGCCCGCGGAGGTGGTCAGGTTGAGGTTCAAGGCCTGGCCTGCACCTGCGATCTTCAGGACGTCGATACCATCACCGCCATGGATGCCCTTGTTACCGGCATTGGCAAGATAGGTGGCAGCGGCATACTTCAAGGTGATCACGTCATCACCCGCACTGCCGTAATACGTGTCGACAAGCTCATCAACGGTGTTCACGTCGCGAACGTCCGACACATGCGTGACCTGCGTCTGGCTGAAAGCACCAACGGTGATCTTCCCGCCTGCGGGAATGATGTCGAAGCTACCCACATCCACGCCTTCCGGCGCGGTGAAGGCATAGGCCTTGACGTAACGCTTGGAAGTCAGCGTACCGGTGATGGTTTCGCGCTTGAGCACGTTGCCGGCCACGTCATAGATGACGATCACCGCACCGCCTGCCGTATTGTCCAAGCCGGACAAGGTCAGCTGGAACTTGCTGGCAGATTTCTCCAAGGCAAAATGCAGCACGGCATCCTCGCTACCGGTGAGGGTCAGGCCCGCCAGGGTGGCGGTGGTCGCCGCACCCTTGCTGAGGGTTCCGTTCACCGCGCTCACGGTCACGCCCTTGCCCGCATACGCATCGTCGACCACCAGAGTGCTGGCAACATTCAGCGTGTCACTCAGCGCCTTGGCGGCAAAGCCACCACCAATAACGCTGTAGGCGTCCGACTTCGGGCCCTGCACGCCATTGGCGACGATGCTAACCGCCACCTCGAAGTCATAGGCAACACCCTGCGCGGTGGTAACGGCATTGCTGGTCACCGCCGCCGGCACTTTCACCGTGACCTGCCCGGCAGTCACCTGCGCGGCGGTCAGCACATGTGCGTAGGTGGCGATACCCCACTGCACGTGCACGATGTCGCCGGCGTTGGCGGTCGAGCCGTCCAGGGAAACAATCATGTCCACGCCATTGCTTGCTTCGGCGGCAGTCAGCACGCCTTCGGCCTCGGCAATTCTTATAATCGACGGCGCTCCAAGCTGGGCGGTCAACTCGACATTGCGCTCGATGGTCTGGCCGATGGTGCCGGATGCACTGACCACACGGGCCTGGATGTTCCAGCTCTGCGCATGCGCCTGCGTATCGGTGAAGTACCACTTGCCATCCTTGACCAGCGCGGTGCCCCACTGCTTGCCGCCATCGGTGGACACTTCTATCCGGGCGCCGGTAGGCAGGACCGAAGCCAACTCGCCCTGCACAAGGCGGCCCGAGCTGCCATCGGCGGTGCTGTAATCGCCGGCGGTGTGGCTGTCCTTGCCCATCATCACGATGGACATGTCCAGCTGCACGCCGACACCCGACTGCACCAGTACTTCCGCTGCGAACACCGAGTGTTTGTAAACGTCATAGGTGACGCCAGCGACGACTACCTGGCTCTGCAACTGCCATTCGCCCTGGACCGCGCCGTTCATCATTGCACCGAGCACCACGTTGTCGCCGGCATTGCCCTTGACCAGCACCTGCACGTTGCCATCGGCAACGAACTGATCACGTGCACCAGTGCCAAGTACATCGGCAATCGACATCTTCAGCGTGTTATTGCCGCTGCCGGTGATGTCGAAGATCTCGATGGAATCTATCTTGTCCTTCAACAGCGCCAGGTCCAGCACCTGCTTGGCGCCGGTCAGCTTGAGCGTATCCGCACCGCCGCCGCCGGCAACGCCACCGCTGGTCGCCGCGTTGATATGGGCGACGTTGGCCAGCGTGAACACGTTGTCCTCGTTGCCACCGTAGTAGGTGCCGGCCTTGTTCTCGATGGTCTGGTTGGCGAGTACGTTGAGCTCGCTTGCGCCGCCACGGAACTCGAAATTGTCCAGGCCGATCCAATCCCAATCACCAATGACGCACTTGCCCGGGATCCTGGCTCCGGTAGTCACCACCATGTACGAGAACTCCTGGCCTGCTGGCGCCTTGAAGTATGCATTCACGGTGTTCGGCCAGTATGCCGACAGCGATTGCTGACCAACCTGTGCGCCATTGGCCGAATAGAACCTCACCGTTGTCGGTGCGAAATAGCCGGCCTGCAGGTTGGTCACCAGGAACTTGACCTCGGACACCGGGCCTTCGGTGAAGTCGATGCGGGTACGACCGGTGACGCCGAGCTTCATGCCGGTGTTGATCGCCGGATCGTAGTTGGTCAGGCCGGTCATCAGCCCGTAGATCTTGGACAGGTTGTAATCATACTCGGAGGTGATACGCAGCCCCTTGTGACTGGTGCTCTGCCCGGTATTGAGATCGACGTAGCCTGCGCCGGTGAAATCGATGTACTTCTGCTCACCCATATCGCGGTACTTTGAGCTGTTACCGGCCTTGTCGATGATCGCGGCCATGACGTCACCGCTGGCAACCGAGAAGCCAGGAGCAATTCGCACGCTGCCCGCATCCACATCCTTGGCGGTCAACGAGTAGTCAAAGCGCTGGCCGTTCAGCACAACACTGACGGTATCGCCGGCAGAGACACCAGCCTTGTTGAATGCCACTGTCAGATAGGAGCCGTCAGCCGTCAACTTGGTAGGCGCGTCTGGTGCCAGGGTATCGAGAAACACGTCGCGCGATTCCACTGCACCACTGCGACCAGCATCGTTCACTACCTTGGTCTGGATTGACCAGTCGCCGCTGTGGCTGTTGCGATCCTGCGCCGCCCAGCTCAGACCATCCACCATCGCCTGGCTCCAGCTCAGGCCGCCATCGGTGGAAACCAGCAGACGTTCGTCGGCACCAAGCTGTGCACTGAGCACACCCTGCATCAGACGACCGGCGCCACCGTCATTGGTAAGCCAGTCACTGCTGCTGACACCCCAGTCCTTACTCATCGAGGTGACAGTGGCAATCTGTGCAGGCAGCTTGGCCTGGACCACGATGAGGTGCTTTTCCGAATGCTCGGAGACGTTGCCGGCCTGATCAGTCATCACCACTTCGAATTCGTGCTGGCCGTCCACAAGCTCGGTATCCGGCGTGAAGGTCCAGTTGCCGTCATCGGCAACCTGCACCTCACCAATCACCTGGCCATTGTCGATGATGGTGACGATGTTGCCTGCCTCGCCCTTGCCCGACAGCGTAGGGGTGGTGTCATCGGTACCGCTGCCATTGCCTACCGGGCCGGTCTGCGGGCCAACGTCGTCAACCACCTCGATGATCGAGGGCTTTTCGGGCGCCACTTTGTCCACGAAGATGACATAAGGGGCGGATTCGTCGCTGATCTCGCCGCTTGCCGATTCTAGGATGATGCTGAGACTGTGTTTGCCATCGGCCAACGGATAGATCGGAGTGAATGTCCACGTTCCATCGAGTCCAACCTGGGCGTGGCCAAGCAGATCGTTGCCGTCATACACGTGCACCAGGTCACCTGGTCGGCCCTGGCCCTTGATCTCAGGACGGCCATCATCGGTATA
This sequence comes from Stenotrophomonas sp. STEN029, assembly GCF_056760015.1. NCBI lineage: Bacteria > Pseudomonadati > Pseudomonadota > Gammaproteobacteria > Lysobacterales > Lysobacteraceae > Stenotrophomonas > Stenotrophomonas sp. STEN029. Next base: position 36,597 of record NZ_JBRREC010000017.1, read on the forward strand.
GCCGCCGTTGCTGATAGTGCCGGTCCTGTCGCCGTGGTCATCGACGATGGTATCGATGGCCGGCGCACTGTCCGCCGCATAAGAATGATTGTCCTTGATCGCAATCATCTGCGCGATCCGATCGTTGCCCACTACGCTCACCTGTTGCCTCCATTGAATTGATCGCACAGTCGCCTCGCAGCGACTGCACACCTGACTTCCAGAACCTTCCCTGCACCCGGGCCTGCATCGATACGCACGACTTCGCGCCCTTGCCTACAATCGATGAACGCCGTAGCGAACCAACATGTGCCAGACCACGAAACAGCTGGGCACAGATGCCCGTGCCGGACCTGCTTCCAGCGGCTCATCGTCTCTTCCAATCATCGAATTGGACACAGCGGGCTCGCGCATCGCCTGCTTCCTGCTGGAGCTGCTTCTTCACTGTGAAAGTCCCATCCAAGCAACACCAGTCCATGCAAAAGAAACTGCTCGCGGGAACGGGCAGTCCTTCGGCTATGCGTGTGTTGTGTCAGGGCTTTCGGCAGTCATACCGGGTAACGCTGTTGCAAGCGACCGGGGCAGTGCCAGCGAGGGGATTATCCGCGTGCCGCCGAAATAGATACATGGGAAACCACTCAAACTCCGAACCCTGAACCCAGGGCTGGCGCGTTCAGCGCCAAAGGTACTTTGCCGCATGAAAAAGCGGAAACATGTCCCCCGACGGTTTCCCTGGTGAAACTCTCCAGTCCGCATCGAAAGCGCAGGTTTGGCCGTCGCAGCGACGGCACCTGCCAAGCGAGATCATCGTGCTCCATCAGGTAATGGGACGATGGCATCGCCCGCATGTCATCGGCGATACCGCAGCTACAGAGAGCGAACGGCTCATAGCGACGGCATCCATGATCACGTGAACGTCGCTAGCGTGGCCACTGCATCACGAACCCCACCATCACGCCAATGCGTGATCCTGCCATCGCTCGCACATCAGGGATTCAAGCATCGCGACAACCGTTGCCCAGCTTCTCGGCCACCAGCTTTTCCAGCTCAAAGCGTGCACGCTCGGTACTATCGAAGACTTTCACGTAGCGCTGGCCAATGCTGCCGTTGCAGCCATAGTTCACCGCCAACTCGCTGCCACTGACTGACACGCGCCAGAACTTGTTCGAACAGCCCTGATCGAACACCAGGCTGCGGGTAACACAAGCCTCTACCAACAGAGGAGGCACGTCGTCCACGCTGACCTGCACGCTCTACGCGGCTGTGGCTGTGGCTGTGGCTGTGGCTGTGCGACCATCAGATCAAATGCATCGACCGGTTCTGGTTCTATGCCGCGCAGCGCTGCATTCTCTGCGATACCGCCCAGCGCCACACATCGGGTTCGTGCTGCTTCAAGCGTGCCACCAATTGCCGGTGGTAATCGAGCGGCGCCAGTGCGGGCCGTTCCCCGGTTGTGACATCCGTGCTGGGTATCCGTGCTTGTCCCACCGGCAGTTCAGGAGATTCCTCCAAGCCGCAGGCGGTTTGATAGAAGTTCGTGCTGTATTGGGCAGCATCCTGTATTGATTTGGCGGGCGCAGTCTGGATCAGCCCGTTGTTGGAGCAAAAACAGGCCAAGCCAGGATTTCAGAATAGGCATTGTCCTACAGATACATTCCACAAATTGAAGCACTCTTCCGCCAATTCCTCGCCATAGTGGACTGGATAGCTACCTGACCTAGCCCGTGCGCTGGGCAGATCCGGGGGTCCGGAGGGTTCAGCTTTCCAGGGCTCGCATGTCTGTGGCTGGGGCAAGACCAAAGCCCATCACCGCGGAGAGCTGAATGAGTCGGCCAGACAGAAAACGTCCTCAACGATCGAACAACCGCCCGGCGAACAGCGTTGACGCAATTTACGCAAATGTACTGGGCTTGTACCACCAGGGCCAATTGAACCAGGCGCTGGAGCTTTGCCGCAGGAAGCTGTTGAAGCTATCGCCAGCGCATCCCGGTGGATTGGTCTGCGCAGGCGTGATCTGTTATCTCAACAAGGACTTCCAGGCCGCCGAGCGGTATCTCAACGTGGCAGCGGCCACAGAAGACAATGCCGACGCATATATCAATCTGGCACTGACGCTCAACGCCATGCACCGCGTGCCTGAAGCAGAAGAGGCCTACCGTCGCTCCCTGGCGTTGAATCCAAACCAGGCCAACGCCTGGAACAACCTGGGCAACATCCTCAAGAACAGCTTCACGCCCGACCGGCAAGCAGAAGCCATGGAGTGCTATCGGCGGGCGATCAAGGCTGATCCGACGTATGCCAACGCCCACAACAACCTCGGCCACGCACAGGACACAATCGATGGCGACAAAGCCGCCGCGGAGGCAAGCTTTCGTTCGGCCATTGCCTGCAAGCCGGGCTACCTCCAGCCACGCTTGAACCTCGCAGGCATCCTGGAAAAAACCGGAAAGGACGTTGAAGCCCTTGCCTGCCTGCAACAGGCGCTGGAGCTCCATCCGGGCAATATCGGAATAGTCGGGCGCATTCTGAGCCTGCGCCGCAAACTGGCTGACTGGGAAGCCCGGCAGCCATCGATGGACGACTTTCTCTCCTTGCTGATGCAAGGCGACGCCAACGACTTCTCACCACTCGACCTGCTCGCCTGGCCAGAGTTCGATGCCACGATGCAATACAGACTCGCTGGCCAGTTTGGCCGCAAACGTTGGACAGCCGCCTTGGCGGCAGATCCGCTGGTGCCCTCAATTGCCAAGGCGCACGACGGACGCCTGCGTATCGGTTATCTGTCCGCCGATTTTCGTAACCATCCGGTCGCCCACCTGATCACCGAGGTCATCGCCGCGCACGACCGCAAGCACTTCCAGGCACACTTGTATGCCTATGGTCCGGAAGCCGACGATGAAGAACGACGCAGGCTGGTTGAAGCTGCCGATCACTTCACCGTCATCAGCCGAATGGATGATCTGGAGGCTGCGCAGCTGATCCGCGATGACCAGATCGATATCCTGATTGACCTCACCGGTTACACCACCCATGCACGCCTTGGAATCTGCGCGCTGCGCCCAGCACCTGTCATCGCGTCGTGGATTGGCTATGTCGGCACCTTGGGCGAAGCGCGGCTCGCCGACTACATCATCAGCGATGCGGTAGCCACGCCGCCTGCGCACGCTGGCCAGTTCAGTGAAGCGTTGGCGCTGATGCCGGAATGCTTCCAGCCAAACTGTCCTTTGGCGCCGCTGGCGGAACCGCCTGCGCGCGAGGCGGAGAACCTGCCGACCGATGCCGTGGTGTTCTGCAGCTTCAACCAGGTCTTCAAGTTCACCCCACAGCTCTGGGATGACTGGTGTGAAATCCTGCGCAACGTGCCCCGAAGCGTACTGTGGATCGCTCCTGGATCCTCTGAAGTCATTCGGAGCAACTTGTTGAAGGAAGCCGAGAAGCGTGGCGTGGCGCCCACAAGTATTGTTTTCGCCAACCGCCAATCGCTGGCAGATCACCGCGCCCGTATTGCCCTTGCCGATATTGCCCTGGACACCTATCCCTACAACTCAGGCGCAACGGCAAGCGATGCATTGCGTGCAGGTGTTCCACTGGTTACCTGCATGGGCGAAACCTTCGTCAGCCGCATGGCGGGCAGCCTGCTGCACACGCTGGGCATGCGGGAACTCTCCACCACGTGTCGATCTGACTACATGTCGCTCGCCATCGACTTGGCCAGGAACCCATCGAAGCGGGAAGCAATCCGCCGCAAGCTTGGCGAGCAGCTGAACACCTCGGTCCTCTACCAGTCACACAAATTCGCCGCGCAGCTCGAGCAGCTGCTGCAAGCCATGCATGAGCAGTCCAAGCGCGGACAAAGAGATCTCATCGATCTGACCCATCGCACTGCCACAACCGGGTAATGCCGGCTCCAAGCAAGGTCCCAGTGCCAGTTGGCGCAGGGACAGAAGCCGCTGGCGGCGGCCACGCAATCATCCGTTTGAGCAGCAGCCGGCTGTGGGAAGCACCTGTCCCCCGAACGTCTCTGTCTGTTTCGGGAAACCGTACGTCGAGGGCTGTCCTCCGCTTCGATACCGCCGCAGCTTCCCCTGCCCGATGCACCCGCTGATCGAGCCGCCCGTCGATCAAAGTCTCGCAATTGAATGGCGCTGCCACAGCAATGGCTTGCAGCAGGCCCGGCCGTGCCTGTTGCCCATGTGCGGGAGAAGTTCCCGGTTCTTCACATTAATTTATGTACTGGTCAGTTTGATATTCAGGGTGGATTCCGTCGGCTAACGGATAATTCACAACTATCGAACGGCCACAGATTCAGGCCGTAACGATCAAGACCAATAACGAGGTAATGCCGAAATGAAGACTTCTTTGATCGCTCTGGGCCTGCTGGCCGCCCTGCCGTTCGCCGCTTCGGCTGCCGATGGCCTGTCCTACAACTATGTGGAAGGCGGCTATGTGAATACTGACGCCAAGGGCGGCGACGCCGATGGTTGGGCGGTGAAGGGCTCGGTTGCGGTACATCCGAACTTCCATGTGTTCGGTGAGTACAACGCGCAGGAAACCGACAAGTTCAAGGCTGATGTCGACCAGTGGCGCCTGGGTGTTGGTTACAACTACACCGTTGCCCCGAATACCGACCTGCTGGCCCGTGCGGCCTACCAGAAGCTGGATCTGGAGTACGGCCCGAAGTTCAACGGTTACAGCGCTGAAGTCGGCGTGCGTACCGCCTTCACCCCGAACCTCGAAGGCTATGCCCTGGCTGGCTACGAGGACTACAGCAAGAAGAACGGCTACAACCCGGACGGCGAGTTCTACGGCCGCGTCGGCGCCACCGGCAAGTTCAACGCGAACTGGGGCCTGACCGGCGAAGTGAAGCTGGCCAAGGCTGGCGACAAGGAATGGTTCGTCGGCCCGCGCTTCACCTGGTAAGCGACACAGCAACAAGCGACAAGTAGTGGTGTTGTATGGCGCGTGACCTCTCTCCCACGCGCCGCTGGAAGCCCGGTCCTCCCCCGACCGGGCTTCTTTTTTGCGCGGCATCCGGCGGTAGTGCCGAGCCATGCTCGGCAAGCCTGGCTTTCTGTAGTGCCGAGCCATGCTCGGCTGAAGCTTCACCGGTAGAGCCACTGCCGAGCGTGGCTCGGCACTACAAAAAACAAAAAAGCCCAGCAATGCCGGGCTTTTTTTTAATCGTCGCTCATCCTTACTTGAACAGCGTATCCGGGTACTCCGGCTTCTGCTCACGGGCCAGCAGCTGCTGCAGGCCTTCGGATGGGCTGAGTTCGCCGTGCAGTACCGACTGCACTGCCTTGGAGATCGGCAGGTCGATGCCGTGGCGATCGGCCTGACGCATGACTTCATCGGCGGTCTGCACCGATTCCACCACCTGGCCGATTTCCTTCACCGCATCGGGCAGGCTCTGGCCGCGACCAAGCGCCAAACCCAGGCGGCGGTTGCGCGACAGGTCGCCGGTGCTGGTCAGCACCAGATCGCCGAGGCCGGCCAGACCCATCAGGGTTTCCGGCTTGCCACCGATGGCAGCGGCCAGTCGCAGCATTTCGTTGAGTCCACGGGTGATCAGGCCGGCACGGGCGTTCAGGCCCAGCTGCATGCCATCGGCCACGCCGGTTGCCACTGCCAGCACGTTCTTCATCGCCCCACCCAGCTCGGCACCGACCATGTCGTCGCCGGTATAGGCGCGGAACGCCGGGCCATGCATGGCGTCTGCCACCTGCTGGGAGAACGCATCGTCATCACCGTGGACGGTGATGGCGGTGGGCAGGCCGAGGGTGACTTCCTTGGCGAAGGACGGGCCAGTGACGACGGCCAACGGCACGTCCGGGCCCAGCACTTCACGCGCTACTTCATGCAGGAAACGGCCCGAGCCGGGCTCGAAGCCCTTGGTCGCCCAGGCCACGCCTGCCCCCGCCGGCCGCAGCGGCGCCAGCGCGCGCACGGTTTCGGCAAAGGCATGCGAAGGCACCACCACCAGGATCCAGTCTGCCCCGGTAACGGTGGCAGCCAGGTCGGTGCTGGCGCGCAAGGATTCTGGCAAGGGAATCCCCGGCAGGTACCGGGGATTCTCATGACGCTGATCAATCGCCTCGATTACCGCTGCATCACGTCCCCACAGCACGGTCGTATGACCGTGCCGGGCCAACAGTGTGGCCAGCGCGGTGCCCCAGGAGCCCGCGCCGACAACGGCGATCTTTTCTGCGTCGTTCGTACTCATACAGAAACGCAGACGCCGATCAGGCGTTGCCAGCCGGCTCGGAGTCGGCCAGCGACGGCTCACCCTGCTGCTGGCGCTGACGCAGGGTTTCAGCGTACAGGCCTTCGAAGTTGATCGGCTGCAGGTAGAACGGCGGGAAGCCGCCAGCCTGGATCAGGTCCGAGACAATCGAACGCACGTACGGGAACAGGATGTTCGGGCACTGGGTGCCCAGCAGCACGTCGATCGCCTGCGGCTCCAGACCGATCAGGCCGAACACGCCAGCCTGCTCGACTTCGGCCACATAGGCGGTCTTGTCACCGGCCTTGCAGGTCAGGGTCACGCCCAGCACCACTTCGAAAGCGGTCTCGGACAGGCGCTGTACCTTCTGGTTCAGGTTCAGCTGCAGGTCCGGCTGCACGTTCTCGTTGAAGATGACCGGGGAATTCGGCGACTCGAACGAAACGTCCTTGACGTAGATCTTCTCGATGGTGAAAGCCGGGCCGTTGGCGGATTCGTCGGCCGGGACTACGCCGTTGGTGTTCTCTTCGGACATTGCTCAAGACTCCAGAACAGATTGTTCATTGAATGGGATTAGTACAAGACCAGCGATGGGGGCGGTTGCCCACCTACACAAGCCCTGACTGAAAATTTGCTGACTCAGTTACGGCCCTTGACCAGCAGCAGATCTGCTGCCTGCCAGGCCGGCAAACCACCGTCGAGCACATAAACCTGCTCGTAACCGGCTTTTTTCAGTGCTTTGGCTGCTGTTGCCGAGGCATTGCCGGTACGGCACAGCAACACCACCGGGCTCTGCTTGGCATTGGCCAGCAGCTTGTGCGCGGGGGTCAACTGGGCCGGCTGCACATTGCGGCTACCGGCAATATGGCCCTTCTCGAAGTCGGCGGCAGCCGACAGATCGATCACGGTCGCGCCGCCAGCATTGATCATATGGGTCAATTCAGACGGCTTGAGCGACTTGTAGCCACGGAACAGGCGGGCGATCTCGGTGGCAATGATGGCCACCGTCAGGCCGACCAGGGCCAGCGACAGCATCGGATTTCGGCCGGCGAAGGCCAGCAACTCTTCGTAATTCACTCAGGTCACGGGTCGATAAGAGGGCATGGATTGTCGCACAGCCGGTGAAAATGCAGCCAATGCCTCATTGGCCCTGCCAGAAGTCCGGCAAACCGGCTGCCTGCCACCAACGCTTGGCTTCCGGATCCCAGCGCCAGCGCTCGTTCACGATGACCGTCCGCTCTGCCTGGGTATTCCGGTTGATGACGCCCATTTCGATGCGTCGCTCGATGCTGCCGTCGGCGCCGGCAGCTGCCGAACGCTCGCGGTAGCTGGACACCTGCACCTGCCGGTAGCGCTCGCGCTGCAGGTCGGTGATCGGGTGCTGCTGCAGGTAGAGCGGGTCGATGAATTCTTCCGCCTTGTCGAAATCGCCCCAGCGCACGGCCGCAACATAGGCCTCCTGGGTAGGCACCAGCTTGTTGCGCTGTGAGCGGCTCGGGCCCTCTGCCTGGGCTGAACCAGCGACCAGCAACAAGGCGACGGCAACGGACTGGAACAGGTTTCGGAACATGCAGGCCCCCTCGGTAATGGCCGATCTTAGCCTTTGCCGAGGGCAACGAAGCGACCCTCGAACTCGGCCGCCCCACCTTCGATTGCCGCCCGTACCGTCACCCGCGCACGGCCGCGCTTACTGAACGTGGTCAGGAATTCATCCCAGTCCTGGTCCGGCGCCAGCCGCGCGGTTGCCAGCAGGTCGCCATACACTGGCGCACGGTAGCGGATGTTGCTGTCGGCCACGTACACCTCGGCCTGCTGGCCGGCCAAGCCCAGGCGCATGCTGACCAGCGCCCAGCCCGACAGGGTCATCACCGACGCCAGGCTACCGCCGAAGGCATTGCCCTTGTCGTTGATGTTGACGTCCAACGGCGCCTGCATGCGCAGCACGCCGTTGTCATAGCCCGCAATACGAATGCCCATCGCCGCAACCGGCGGCATTGCGGTAAGAGTGCGCTGGAGGTTCTCCAGCAGCACGGGGTCAGCAAAATGTTCGGACATGTACGCGCACGCAAAACGGAAAGCGCCCGCATAATGCATGGAATGAATCGCCCCGCCTATGTGCCAGCCGACACGGTCTGGCATCTCATCTCGATGCGTCCGCAAGGGCAACACGACACCGTGCGCAGCGCAGCGGCGCGTTTGGGTGCACGTACGCTGGCGTTGTCGCCCTGGCGACTGCAGATGCGTGCCGACGAGGAAACACGCGAGCAGCTGAACGCAGCACGTGACTACGATCGACTGGTGTTCACCAGCCCCGCCGCCGCCGAAGCCGCCGCGCGCTTGCTGCCATTGGCCGAGCTTCGCGCAGGCAGCCTGATTGCCGTTGGCGAAGGCACCGCGCGCGCCTTGCGTCGCCGCGGTGCGACCAGCGTGCAGGCGCCGGCCCGGATGGACAGCGAAGGCCTGCTGGCCTTGCCTGCCATGCAACACCTGCACGGCCTGCGCGTGGCCCTGGTCACCGCTCCCGGCGGTCGCGGCGTGATTGCCGCGCAGGTGCGGGAACGTGGCGCCAAGCTGCAACGCATCGATGTCTACGAGCGCGTGCCATTGCCGGTCAGCAAGGCCACCATTGCGCGCCTGCAGGCACTGCCAACGCCTTATGTGGTGGCGATCAGCAGCGGCGAAGCCTTGCAGACGGTGCTGCCGTATCTGCCGCCAGACCTGCTGCAGCGCTGGCAGCAGGCCGCAGCGGTCACCGCCAGCGCACGGCTGGCCGAACTTGCCACCGAGCTTGGCTTCCGCAACGTCAGCATCGCCACAGGCCCACTGCCTGCACAGCTGGCCAGCGCCGCCCACGCCGCGCTTTTCCCGGCCGCAGGCTGAGCGCACCCGCAAGGGCGACTTGCAGGCATGCAGCGCGCGGGCGATGCTTTGCCTGCACCAACAGCGTGGTCACCCTTGTGTCGTGGCCATGCCCGCCAAGGATGTTGCCCCCCGATGAATGAAGACGTCGCACCCGTTCAACCGCGCCGGCCCCTGCGCTGGCTCCTGCCGCTGATCGCCATCGCCGTGCTGGTCGCTGCAGGCTGGTTTGGCTGGCACAGCTGGCAGAGCCGCCAACAGCAGGCCGATCTGGCCCGCGACAGCGCGACCCAGCAATTGAACGCCATGCAGCAGGGGCTGGACGCCCTGCGCCGCGACCAGCGCGCCAATGCCCGCAGCATCCAGGACGCCGCCGCCACCAATCGCGTGCTGCGCGATGAAGTGCTGGGGCTGAGCCAGCGCAACGCGCTGCTGGAAGAAAACCTTGCCCAGTTGGCCGACAGCTCGCGCCAGGGTGCGCAGGCCGTGCGCCGCGAAGAGGCCGAGCTGCTGCTCAACCAGGCCCAGCAGCGACTGACTTTTGCCGGCGACCTGGACGGTGCGCGTCGCCTGTATGCGCTGGCCGCCAGCGCGCTGGAAGGCATCGACAGCCCCGACTACCTCAACCTGCGCCAGGCGTTGATCCAGGAGCGCAATGCGCTGGACGCACTGGGCCCGGGCGTGCGCGCCCGCACCGCTGCCCAGCTCGAGCAATGGTCCACTGAACTGGAACGCCTGCCCGAACACCTGCAGCTAGCCGCCGACACCCAGCAACCGTGGTGGCAGCAGATGCTGTCGCCGCTGGTGCAGATCCGTCCGGCCGACGGCAAGGTCCTGGTTGCCCGCTCCGAACGCATCGCCGCCAATGACTCGCTGCAGATCGAGCTGAGCCTTGCCCGCGCCGCCCTTGAGCGCGGCGACGGCAAGGCCTGGCAGCAGGCACTGGACCGCGTGGACGGCTGGCTGCAGCGGCTGTGGCCGGATTCACCGCAGCGCCAGCTGCGCCGCAGTGAACTGCGCGAGATGCGCGGCGTGGAACTGCGCCCCAACCTGCCGGAACTGGGCAGCACCCTGCAGCAACTGCGCAGCACGCGCGCCGCCAAGGACGCACCATGAAGGCCTTCCGTTCCCTGTTGCTGGTGTTGCTGGTCGCCGCTGCCGGCATCTTTGGTGCGCAATGGCTGGGCCAGGACTCCGTACGTGCCTTGGGCGAAGTGATCGTCCGTGCCGGCGACCACGACTACATCGCCACCTTGCCGCAGGCCGCGTTGGCGGTACTGATCGCCGCTTTACTGGTATGGCTGCTGTGGTCGCTGATCAGCACCCCGTTCCGGGCCTGGGCACGGCATCGCCGCAAGCAGGGCCGCGCGCGCCTGATCGACGGCCTGCAGGCATTGGACAACGGCCAATGGCAACGCGCCGAAAAACTGCTGCAGAGCGCGGCAACCGAGAAAGCCGTACGCCCTATCGCCCTGGTGGCCGCCATGCGCGCGGCCGAAGCACGCGAGGACAACAGCAGCGCCGGCCAGCATCTGCAGCAATTGGCCGAAGCCGACCCGCACCTGCATGCCCTGCACAGCGCCGAGCGCTGGCTGCAGCTGGACAAGCCGCTGGAAGCGATCAACGCGCTGGACCTGCCGGCCCTGCAACCACTGCCGCCACGCGGCCTGTGGCTGCGCACCGAGGCCTTGCAACGCGCTGGCCGCGCCGAAGAGGCCTATGGCCAGCTTGGCGCGCTGCGCCAGCAGCAGGTGCTGCCACCCAGCGCGGTTGCCGGCCTGGAAACCACGCTTGCCCTGCAGATGCTGGACGAAGCCAGCGACGTCAATACGCTGGCTGCTCGCTGGGAAGTGCTGCCCAAGTCCGTGCGGGTCAGCCCACAGGCGGTGGCGCGCTATGCACAGCGCGCGGTAGCACTGAACTGGACCGATGTCGCCCTGCGCAGCATCGAACAGACCCTGGACAGCCACTGGGACGAAGCCCTGGTCAGCCTGTACACGCAGCTGCCGGTGGAGAAATTCGATTCGCGCCGGGCCAGCGCCCAGCGTTGGCTGCAATCGCATCCCAACAGCCCCGCACTGCTGCTGGGCCTGGCCCGTCTTGCCGTTGGCCAGGGCCAATGGTCGCAGGCCGAGGAGTTCCTGCACCGGGCCATCGCCCGGGATGCCGGCGCCGACGCCTGGGAAGCCTTGGGCGAGGTGTTTGCCGCACAGGACGAGCAGGCGCTGGCCAGCCAGTGCCTGCTCAATGCAGTGCGCCAGCGCCGCGGCGAAACACCGCAGCCGATCCAACGCCGCACCCTGCACCAGCAGATCCAGGACCAGGCCGTGGCCGAAGAGCGCGATGCCCATGGTTTTCCGCGTTTGCCGGGCTGAGCCTCTGCAGGTGCACCCTCGACGCTTTCCGTAACGAGCCGCAATGAACATACCTCCGGATATCCATGCGCGCGTGGTCGCACTGACCGACGCCATCCTCAACGCCTGCGAAGATGGCGAAGAAGACGCCAGTGCATCGCTGTATGCACAGCTGCATGCTTACTGCGACTCAATCGCGGCTGCCGGCCGTGATCATCCATTCCTGTGGGAAACGCTGGCAGACTTCACCGGCGATGATCACCTCGCCATCAAGCACTACACCCACGCATTGATGCTTGCCAACGCAGCGCAGGCCATCAACTACGAAGCCTCGATCTGCCTGGCACTGGCCGAACGTCATTCCAACCTGGGCGATGTTGCCGCGGCCCACGAACACGCGCTGCGCGCAGATGCATTGGCACAGCGCACGGACGACCTGCCACTGCACCAGGCCATCAGCCAGTTCCTGCTGGATCACGCACAGGCGGCCAACGAGGGCTGAGCTGGCGCTGCATCGTCCGGGCGCATTGCGCTCGCCCGGACTTCGTTGGCCACTGTCGAACTAGTCGCGGCGATACGGGTAGCGCGGCAGGCGCGCAAGAAACGCCGACGATACCCCGCGATACACGGCCAAGCTCGCATCGATCTTCCTGGGCTTGAGTATCTGCATGCCGATCAGGCCCCACAGCACCATCACCAGGAAGGTCAGTATCCCCAGGCCGATCACCACCCCGCTGTCGAACAGGAAACAGCCAAACAGCGGCACCAGCGATGCCCACGCCATCAGGATGAAGTTCAGCCGCCGCTTGCGATGTGCCGAACACAGGCCGACGTTGTGCACTGCCGTCTTGCGCACCGCCAGTGCGGCAATCAGGTAGACCAGGATGTGCAGCAGGATCAGCAGGTACATCCACGGCGAGTGCCAATAGAACTTGCGCTGGCGGTACTCCAGCGCCGGCTTTCCACACTTGACGCAGTAGCGCGGCAGATCGCCATGCGGCAAGGCCAGCAGCTGATCGCCATCACGCCAGCAGGTACCGTTGTCCGGGCTGGTGTTGGCAAGCGGTGGCGGCAAGGCCTCCGGCGCGGCATACGGGTTGAACTCATCCATTCCTTACGTCCCCTGTGAGAATCGAACAGGCCGCCTCCTGGGCGACCCGAACCTGCGTCCTTGGCATCACATGCGGTCGCTGGCACTTTCCACGCGACGGGGAAGGCCCGCCGCTGAGCTGCCTGCGGAACAACGCCACTCAGCGTTTGGTCGATGTCGACTCGGCCCCAGCTGCAGCGGCAGCGGCAGCGGCAGCGGCTGCATCTGCTTCCGCAGCGGCCGCTGCGGCAGCAGCGACATCCATGGTCGTTCCACCCGTGTAGGCGGCATCTGCAGCAGCTTCTGCCGCATAGGCTGCAGCTTCGACTGACGCATCGGCCGCCGTCGCAGCGGTATCTGCTGCCGCCTGCGCTGCCTCTGGCGACATATCCGGGGTGCCGGCAATGCGCGCAGTTGCCCCCTCTGCCGCCTCTTTGGCCGGCGGCGCATTCGCGTCCACCGCCATGGTGTTCATCGCGCTGTTTTCGGCGATCAGCTGCAGCTGCTGTGCGATCTCGGCGACGTATTGGCGACGCGCGCGTTCGCGCTCCTGCCCAGGCACCAGACGCTCCGGCAGTGGCTGCAGGCGCTCGAAGCGGGCGCGCGCGGCATCGAAGCGCGACAACCTGCGCTCCCATTCGCCCAGCAGCATCTGGCAGTACAGCCAGGGTTCGTCCTGATCAGCGGCGGCGCGCGCATCCGGACATTGTTGCGCGACCGCCGCCGATGCGGCTTGCACGTAGCGCGGGTATTGTTCCGGCGATGCCTGCCAGGTTGCGCTCTGCAACACCCCGGCACGATCCTTCAACGGCGCATCGACGGCTTCGAACAGGCGCGCCAGCAACCAGTAGCTGGTTTCAGTACCACGCATGCGCTGGTAGTCGTCGCTTTCGACCACTGCCGTCAGGCGCTTGATCTCGTCGGCGCTGTAATCGTCCTTGTAGATGACGAAGCCGTTGCCCGGACAGGACACCAGTGGCCACGGCGATTGGATGGCGCCATGCAGGCGTCCATCGAGGAAGTGGCCAAACGCCGTGCCAGACCCCATTTCCTGCGCACTGAAGCGCTCGCCGCCGATCGGGCAGACATGCTCCACCTGCATGAAGGTCATCGCGGCGGCAGGCGCCGCCCATCCTGCCAACAGCACAGCCAAACCGATCGCAATACGCTTCATGCCCTGCCCCATCCTTTGGTAGGCAGACATTGTAGTGCCGACCCATGGTCGGCAAGGAGCATTACCGGCAACGCCACTGCTGTAGTGCCGACCCATGGTCGGCAGGGGGCATTACCGGTAAGGCCTCTGCCGAGCATGGCTCGGCACTACAAACGGCGCATCAGCGCTCGACGATGGCGACCACGCCCATGCCGCCGGCGGTGCAGATCGACACCAGTGCACGACCGCCGCCGCGGGCAGCCAGCTCCTTGGCCACGGTGCCGATGATGCGGGCACCGGTCGCGGCGAACGGGTGGCCGGTGGCCAGCGACGAACCCAGCGGGTTGATCTTGGCCGGGTCGATACGACCGAGCGCTGCATCCAGGCCCAGGCGGTTGCGGCAGTAATCCTCGCTTTCCCACGCGCTCAGCGTGCACAGCACCTGCGCGGCGAAGGCTTCGTGGATTTCATAGATATCGAAATCCTGCAGGGTCAGGCCATTGCGCTTGAGCATTTCCGGCACGGCGGTGGTCGGCGCCATCAGCAGGCCTTCGCCATGCACGAAATCCACTGCCGAGACCTGCGAATCGCGCAGATAGGCCAGCGGCTCGTGGCCGTGCGCGCGCGCCCATTCCTCGCTGGCCAGCAGCACCGCGGCGGCACCGTCGGTCAGCGGAGTGGAGTTGGCGGCGGTCAGGGTGCCGCGGCCAGAGACCTTGTCGAAGGCCGGCTTCAAGGTGGCCAGCTTGTCCAGCGAGGTATCCGGGCGCAGCACGTTGTCGCGCTCGACGCCGCGGAACGGTGCGATCAGGTCGCTGAAGAAACCGCGCTCGTAAGCGGCAGCCAGCTTCTTGTGCGAAGACACCGCCCATTCGTCCTGCGCTTCACGGGAGATGTTCCATTCCTTGGCCATGTCCTCGCAGTGGTCGCCCATGCTCTTGCCGGTGCGCGGCTCGGCGACACCCGGGAACTCGGGCTTGAGCTCGGAAAATTTGAAACCCTTGAGCAGGGTGCGGATCTTGTCGCCGGTGCTCTTGGCACGGTTGGCCGCCAGCAGGCGCGCGCGCAGCTTCTTGCCGTAGACGATCGGCACGTCGGAGGTGGTGTCCGAACCACCGCCGATGCCGGATTCGATCTGCCCCAGGGCGATCTTGTTGGCGACGGTGATGATGCTGTCCAGCGAAGTACCACAAGCACGTTGCAGGGTGATGCCCGGGGTCAGCGGTGACAGGCCGGACGACAGCGCGGCCTCGCGGCCGAGGTTCCAGTCGCTGGGATGCTTGATCACCGCGCCCATCGCCACTTCGCCCAACTGCTGGCCGTGCAGGCCGAACCGTTCAACAAGCGCCCCAAGCGTACGGACCGACATGCCAAGGTTGCCAACGTCCGAATAAGCGGTGTTCTGACGGCAGAACGGGATGCGGACACCACCGAGGATGGCGACGGGTCGAGCGCTGGGCATGCGGGTACCTGACATGGGAAAGAGTGTTCAAAGTGGCCTGCACGCGATAGCAGGCATAATGGTGTTGAGTGTAGCTTCGAGGCCGTGATGGGCCAACCGCGAATCATGAGCAATTCAAACCCCGACGTGAACGCCCTTGGCGTAGTGGCATTGGAACTGGCTGGCGGCGAGCAGCCCGGCAAGGCAGCCCTGGGCTCCGAGCAGGCTGGTGAGCTGGCTGCGCTGATCGGCCGTGACCTGACCAAGCTGGTACCGCAGGTCAGCGAACTGGACCTGGTTTTCGCCGCCGCGCATTTCGACCCGGCCGAAGTCCTGCGTCCCGGCCTGCCCATTCATCGGCGCCTGGAAGAGCTGCAGATGCGCGCCCCCGGCCGCAACCACGGCGCGCGCTTGTTGGCGTTTGGTGCCGATGCCAATGGCGAGATCCCGCTGCCGCTGCAGGCCGATCCCGCGCTGACCGGCGGTGCGCTGCGGCTGCTGCCGTTCGTGCTGGCTGGCGGTGAAGCAGCCGTGCGCCATGAAGTGCGCGATGCGCTGGAAGACGTGCTGCTGGCCAATGGCATGGCACAGCCGGACACCGCGCTGCTGGCACAGAACAGCTTTGCCGCACAGATCGAACACGCGCGCTATTTCACCGTCAACGACCTGGCCGCGATGATGGCCATGCAATATGACAACCAGGGCCTCGCCGATCTGTGGCCAATACTGGAGACAGCGATGTTCGCGCCGAACGAAGAACAGTGGCTGGAGGCCTCACCCGAACCGTTGCTGCGTTACGTCGGCGGCGAAGTGCGGATGGCCTTGTTCGATCCGGCCGGTTGGTGCGCGCATTACGCGCAGGACAAGAACGACTGCGATCGCCTGCAGCGCGTGTACGAGCAGTACATGATGCGCCAGCGGCAGATGGCCGCCGTGTTGGAAGCGCATGGCATCGACGTGCTGTATGTGCACGTGAATGCCGGGCAGGATGCGAAGGCCCTGCTGGCGCATTGAGTGCGCGCTGGTGAATGCAGAAAGGCCGCGTAAGCGGCCTTTTCTGTTCCCGCAGTACTGCATGCACTGCCCCCTCCCTTTGCCGAAGGCAAGGGGAGGGTTGGGGAGGGGTGCAGTTGCTGTCGCCTTTTGTCTTGCCTCGGTCTTCCGACCGGAAAGCTCAGCGGCTGGTCAATTTGATAGCTCTGAGTGGAGAGCAGGTGGGAAGGCGAAGGCCAAAGCCACAGCCACAGCCGAAGCTAGAGCCAAAGCCAAAGCCAAAGCGCCCCTCCCCAGCCCTCCCCTTCGCTGCGCGAAAGGGAGGGAGACAAGCCTTGGCGTCGGCTAGGTCAGGAAGACCGTCACTGCACCTTGGCGATCACCGCGCACGCCAGGCGTGCACCTGCATTGCCGGTCGGCTGGGTCTTGTAGTCATCCGGGTCGGCGTGGACGATCAGGCCGCGGCCGACGATGTCGAAGCCATCGCCAACACCGACGTTGACGTTGCTCGCCACCGGGCCATCGATATGCGCGTTGCCCTGCGCGTCGGCCTTGATGTTGGGCATGTCGCCACCGTGATGCATGGCGGTGCTGATGCTGCCGTGCTCGCTGCTGCCCGGGTTGAAGTGGCCGCCTGCGCTGGTGCCATCCGGTGCGCTGCAATCACCCTTCTCGTGGATGTGGAAGCCGTGCTCGCTGTCCGGCTTCAAGCCGGTGATGTCGCCGCTGGCGCGCAGCTGGCCGTCGACCAGGCTGAAGTTGATGGTGCCGGCGACCGTGCTGTCCTTGGTCGGCTGCAACTGTGCGGTGGCGATCGGCTTGGCCATTTCCGGCGGTGCGGCCGGGTCGGCAACTGGCGTCGTGGCCGCTTCAGCGGCGACGGTCTCAGCCGGTGCGGCATCGGGCTCTGCGCCCTTGTTGCAGGCGGTGAGGGCCAGGGCGCTGGCGAGGAACAGGCTGGTGTGGATCAGTCGCATTGGTTGACTCCCTTGCTGGTCTGGATCGAATCCGGATTGGACTTGCAGGTGGCGCGCTCAGCGCACCACACGAATCACCGCACAGGCGACACGCGCACCTGCATTGCCGGCCGGTTGGCTGCGGTAATCATCGGCTGACGCATGTACCACCAGTGCGCGCCCAGCGACATCGTTTGCAGCACCACCGCCGAGGGTAACGCCGCGAAGATGAACGTCCACGTTCGCCACGCCTTTGGCATCGGCCTGCAGGTTGTCCATGTCGCCGGCATGATGCGCGCCGCCAGCGGCGCGGCCGTGCTGCTGCATGCCCGGGTTGAAGTGGCCGCCGGCGCTGCTGGCATCCACCGCGCTGCAATCGCCTTTCTCATGCACATGGAAGGCGGCCTGCTGGCCGCGCGGCAAGCCACCGATCACACCTGTGATATGCACGCCGCCCGCTTCCGGCACCAGTGCGAGACGGCCACTGACCAGACTGGCCGAGGCCGGTGCGAGATTCGCTTCGGCCATCCTGGCCGTGCTGACCGTTGCCACCGGCGGCGGCGCCTCCGGCTTGGGTGCGGGCGTCGATCCGCAGGCGCTGAGCAGCAGCGCTGCAGCGACGGCGGCGGTAATGGGTAGCAGGATGCGCATCGATATCTCCTTGCAACAGATCAGGCGGGCCGGTGCCATGTTCAACTGCCGCGACGGCGGCCAGGCCCAAGTTTGCGGGTAACGGTGTTACGGCCAAGTCCGAGCCGGGTCGCGGCATCGGCACGGTGGCCATCGGTGAAATCCAGTGCCACTTCCAGCAGCACGTTGTCCAGGCGCTCACGCGCCTCGGCATGCAGGCCACTGGCGCCTTCGGCCAAACGCTGCCTGGCCCATGCCGCCAAGGCCTTGTCCCAGTGCTGCGGCGCCACCGCGGCAGTGCTGCCGTTGGCACGCCCGCCGCGATTCAAGGCGGCCTGTACATCATCGGCCGATACCGTATCGGCGACAGCCAATGCCGCCAGGCGCCAGCAGACGTTCTCCAGCTCGCGGACGTTGCCCGGCCAGTGGTGCTCGCGCAGCGCTTTCACCGCAGCAACCGACAGACGCTTGGGCGGCATGTCGAGTCGCCGCGCGGCATTGGCCAGGAAGTTCTCGGCCAGCTGCGGCACATCGCCCAGACGCTCACGGAGTGGCGGCAGCAGCAACCGCACCATGTCCAGCCGGTGCAGCAGGTCGGCACGGAAGCGCCCTTGTTCGACCAGTGTTTCCAGGTCCTGGTGGGTGGCTGCAACCACGCGTACGTCGACGCGGATCAGCTCGCGGCCACCAACGCGGAAGAACTCGCCTTCGGCCAGCACGCGCAGCAATCGCGTCTGCAGCGCCAGCGGCATGTCGCCGATTTCATCGAGGAACAGGGTGCCGCCGTCGGCCTGCTCGAAGCGGCCGATGTGGCGCTTGGTCGCGCCGGTGAAGGCGCCTGCTTCGTGACCGAACAACTCGCTTTCCAGCAGCTCGGCCGGGATCGCAGCGGTGTTCAACGCTACGAACGGGCCTTTTGCGCGCGGTGACTCGCGATGCAGGGCGTTGGCCACCAACTCCTTGCCGGTCCCGGTCTCGCCGTTGATCAGCACCGACAGCGGTGCCTGCGCGAGTCGTCCGATGGCGCGGAACAGCGCGCGCATGGCGGGGGTGTCACCGATCAGCTGCGGTGGGCCTTCTTCCTTCTGCGCTGCCGCGGGCGGGAGTGCCACCGGCTGCGGCAGCTCTTCGGCTTCGGGCAGCGCGCGCCGCGCCAGCTCCACCGCATCGTCCAGGTCGAAGGGCTTGGACAGGAATTCATGCGCACCACCACGGAACGCGCCAGCGGTGCTCGCCACGTCGGTATAGGCCGACATCACGATTACCGGCAACTGCGGATGCGCGGTCTTGAGCTTGTCCAGCAATACCAGTCCATCGTCACCGGGCATGCGCACATCGGTGAACAGCAGATCCGGCACCGGCTGCCGCGCCATCGCACTCAGCGCCGCGGCAGCGCTATCGAAACCTTCCACCGTGTAACCGGCGTCGCGCAAGGCGGTGGTCAGGACGAAACGCACCGAGCGATCGTCATCGACGACCCAGACGGTCGCGGCCTGCGTGGACTTAGGCATCTGCCACCTCCGGCGCTTCCTCGGCGGCTGGCAATGGCAGCAGTACGGTGAACACGGTGTGGCCGGGGCGCGAGCGGTAGCTCAAGGTGCCGCGGTGTTCGCGTGCGACCTGCTGGGCCAGTGCCAGTCCGAGCCCGGTGCCTTCGGCGCGGCCACTGACCAGCGGCAGGAACAGGTGCTCGGCCAGTTCTTCCGGCACGCCACGGCCGTCATCGGCCACTTCCAGCCGCAGGGCAAGCGCATAGGGCTGCTCGGCGATGCGCAGGCCGTGCTCGACACGGGTGCGCAGGGTGACGCTGGTGGCGCCGGCCTGGATCGCGTTGCGGACCAGGTTCAACAAAGCCTGGGTGAGGCGGTCGCCATCGCCGGGGAACTCGGGAATGCTGGGATCGTAATCACGCAGCAGGCGCACCGACCAGCCGGCTTCGTTCTCGACCAGGCGCAGCACCCGCTCCAGTGCGGCATGGATGTTCAGCGGCGCATGCGGGCGCTGCGGTGCCGGCGACAGCAGCTGTTCCAGCAAGGTATTGAGGCGTTCGATCTCGGCGCCGATCAGTTCGATCAACTCGCGCTCGTCGGCATCGCGCCCGCTCGCACGGCGAGCCAGCAGCTGCGCCGCGCCTTTCAGGCCGGCCAGCGGATTGCGCAGCTCATGGGCCAGGCCCTTCAAGGCCGCACTGAACGCGCCGGGCAAGACCTGCGCCGGGTCCGTGCCCTGGAACTCGTCCACCGGGTGCGCTTCCAGCAGCCAACCGCCCTGCTCCACGCCGCTCAGCCAGCCATCGGCGAAACGCGGCGTCTCTCCCGGCAGGGCCAGGGTCAGCCGTGGCAGGCGGCTCATGTCGGTGGCTGGATTGGCGAGGCGCTGTGCCAGCACCTCGCCCTGCGCTTCCAGCGACACCAGCGGCTGGCCCAGCAGGCGCCGCACACTGACCCCCAGCCAACGGCAGAAGGCCGGGTTGGCACCCTGGATGCGGCCGTCCGCGCCACACCAGACCAGTGGCGTGGCCAGCAACTCCGGAGTGGGCGAGAAATCGGCGTCGGTCATTGCACCAATATAGTGCAAAGCGGGCCGATCACTGCTTCTGCTGCAGCAGGGAATACAGGATGCGGGCGTCCTCGGCGTCCAGCTCGGCCGGCAGGCTGTCGCTGCCACGGAAACGACGGTGGAAGGCACGCGCAGCGGCAGCGCGGTCGTCCAGCGCGTAACCGAAGGCCTGCATCGCCATCCAGCTGTCAAAACCGGCCGGCGCCGGGCCGTGCTTCGGGTCTGGCCACAGGCCGAAACCGGCTTCGGCCAGCTGCTGCCACGGGAAGTAACGGCTGGGGTCAGCTTTGCGGGTCGGGGCCAGGTCGGCGTGGCCGATGATCTGGCTGCGCGGGATGTTGTAGCGCTTGCAGAGATCGTCGAGCAGGCGCAGCAGGCTGGCGATCTGCGGCTGGGTGAACGGGCTGTCGCCGTTGTTGTCGATCTCGATGCCGATCGACGTCGAGTTGAGGTCGGTGAAGCCGCCCCAGCGGCCACCACCGGCATGCCAGGCGCGTTCGCCATCGGCCACCAGCTGGTAGAGCTCACCATCGCTGCCGACCAGGTAGTGCGAGCTGACCTTGCCGCCGCTGTTGGCGCTGCGCAGCGTGTCCAGGCTCTCCTGCACCGAGTCCTGCTCGGTGTGGTGCAGCACGATCAACACCGGCTGGCGATCGTTGTAGTTCGGCGACGGCACCCAGTGCGCGAGCGGATTGCGCTCCGGTGTGGAGGTACAGGCAGTCAGCGTGGTCAACAGGGCGAGCGGCAACAGCAGTTTGGTCTTCATATGGGCCATTGCACGTTGCCGGGCGTTGCTTTGCAAGTGCGCTCGGGCATGGGACGACAACTGGGCCGATGACGGCGGCGATGTGGCTTGCTTGCATTGGAGGGCCTGCTCAGGGAGTTGGGGAGCCGACGTGATGCCGGCATGGAACATGCGTTGCATGTTCAAGACGCTTTCCGCTGGGGATGGCTGGCCGATGTGGCTAGGCTATGCAGATGGATGGTTCGTCGATCTGCTGGAGCGGCAATGCGTGATTCACTGAAACAGAAAATTGTTGCGGTCTGCGATGCAAAGGTTGCGGCGAAGGGGCCGACGGTTGGAGTATCGTTCTATG
Source organism: Stenotrophomonas sp. STEN029 (assembly GCF_056760015.1). Lineage (NCBI taxonomy): Bacteria > Pseudomonadati > Pseudomonadota > Gammaproteobacteria > Lysobacterales > Lysobacteraceae > Stenotrophomonas > Stenotrophomonas sp. STEN029. Next base: position 57,931 of record NZ_JBRREC010000017.1, read on the forward strand.
CGTTTTTTGCGAATCGGAATGATGATCCGGAACTGCTGATGGAAGCGGCTACGTGGTGGATCAAGATCCATCGCCTGGATCACTTCGAGAAGGCTGAGAAGGTGAAGGCGTTGGTGCTGGCAGAGGGATGACGCACACTGGGTTTCTTCGGTTTGATGCCGGCTGTGCGGTGATGCTGCTTCGCCGCACCCTTTCCCCAACCCCTCTCCCGGAGGGAGAGGGGCTCTGCTTTTTGCGGGATGGCGTCCTGTAGTGCCGAGCCATGCTCGGCAGGGGCCTTCCCGGTAATGCCTCAAAGCTGCCCTCACCCCAACCCCTCTCCCGCACGCGGGAGAGGGGCTTGAAGCGACAAGCGGGAGGGGCTTTGATTTCTTTCTAGATCAGGGCTTAAGCGCTCAACCCTCGTACGCCGATTCGCCGTGGGTGGTGACGTCCAGGCCGGTGCGCTCTGCTTCTTCGCTGACGCGCAGGCCAACCAGGGCACGAACCACCAGCAGGATGACGGCGGTGACCACGGCCGACCACAGCACGGTGAAGCCGACGCTGACCACCTGCACCCACACCTGGTGGGCGATATCCAGATCGACCTTGGTGCCGCCCAGCGACTGCGCGCTGAACACGCCGGTGAGGATGGCGCCGACAATGCCGCCCACGCCATGCACGCCGAACACGTCGGCGGTGTCATCGGCCTTCAGCAGGCGCTTCAAGCCGGTAACACCCCAGACGCAGATGATGCCGGTGACAAAACCAATCACGATGGCGCCCATTGGACCAACGGTGCCGCAGGCCGGCGTCACACCGACCAGACCAGCCACCGCGCCCGAGGCTGCACCAAGCGCCGACGGATGGCCCTTGGTGACGGCTTCGACCAGCGTCCAGCCCAGCACCGCTGCAGCAGTCGCCAGCACGGTGTTGATGAAGGCCAGCGAGGCGACGGTGTCGGCAGCGGCGGCCGAGCCGGCGTTGAAGCCGAACCAGCCCACCCACAGCAACATCGCGCCGATCCAGGTCAACGGCAGGTTGTGCGGCTTCAATGCGGTCTGGCCATAACCCAGGCGCTTGCCAACGAACCATGCAGCGACCAGGCCGGCAACACCGGCATTGATGTGCACCACGGTGCCACCGGCAAAATCGATCGCGCCCATCTCACCGAGATAGCCGCCGCCCCAGACGATGTGCGCCATCGGGATGTAGCTCAGGGTGAACCACAGCGCCGAGAACAGCAGCACCGCGCGGAACTTGATGCGCTCGGCGAAGGCGCCGACGATCAGTGCGGTGGTGATGCCGGCGAAGGTCGACTGGAAGGCAACGAACAGGAAGTCCGGCAGGCCGGCGATCGGCGTATTGCCCACCGAGTCAGGGGTGAAGCCCTTGAGGAAGGCGAATTCGGTGAAGGAACCGAAGAACTGGTTGCCCGCACTGAACACCGCGCTGTAGCCGTAAGCCACCCACAGGATCAGCACCAGCGAGAACACCACCAGTACCTGGCTGAGCACCGACAACACGTTCTTGGCACGCACCAGGCCGCCGTAGAACAGCGCAAGGCCGGGCACCACCATCATCAGCACCAGCAAGGTGGCGGTGAGCATCCACGCCACATCACCCTTGTCGAAGCTGGGTGCGGCGTCTGCTTCAGCAGCAGGTGCGGCTGCGGCCTCTGCCGGCGCGGCTGCCACTTCAGTGGCAGTAGCAGGCGGCGCCTGCGTGTCCTGTGCCCAGGCACTGCTGGAAAACATGCCCAGCAGCATCGCGGTGAGCATGAAAGACAGGCACAGGCCTCCGAGCCGGGCTTTCAACCCGGTGAAAAATTCCGTTCGCATTGTCGACTCCGGTTGTGGGGGTGGAACCTGCCAGCGACCTGTTGTCACCTGGCGGTCGCTGCCGCCGGAGGACGGGTCGGTAGCGGGCTCTTAAAGCGCGTCGGCGCCTGTTTCGCCGGTGCGGATACGCACCACTTGTTCAAGCGCGGTAACGAAGATCTTGCCGTCACCGATCTTGCCGGTGCCAGCTGCGCCCTGCAGGGCTTCGATCACCGCCTCGACGTTGTCGTCGGTGACGGCGGTTTCAATGCGGATCTTGGGGAGGAAATCGACGACGTATTCGGCGCCACGGTACAGCTCGGTGTGGCCTTTCTGCCGTCCAAAGCCCTTGACCTCGGTGACGGTGATGCCGGAAACGCCTGCGGCGCCCAAGGCTTCACGCACTTCGTCGAGCTTGAATGGACGGATGATCGCGGAGATTAATTTCATGCGCATGTCCCGATGTGGAGGAGACCGGCCTGCGGCTGCGGGCCGGCATCGTGTCTTCCACCGGCCGTTGTGCGGCCGCTGGCTGTTGCGCCGAACGCATCATGGGCCTGGCTGTTGCCGCCGGCATCGCTGCCGGCGACCGCAACCACGCGGGAGGGAGGAGTGGCCCATGCCGCGCGCTCGGATTCTCTTGCCCCTGCAGGTGTGTTGCTGGCTGTTGCTTCGCCTGTGTGCTCCCCAGCAACAAAGGCGGCGGCGATGGACGCAGATGGGAGGGGGAGGGTCCACGCCACCGCCGCCTAAAAACAGCTAGAAACTACACCTGGTGTTGCCGGCGGCCAGCGCGATGCGAGGGCCGCCGTTACATCAGTTTGTTGCCTCAGCTTGCGTAGTACAGCTGGTATTCGAGCGGGTGGGTCGCTGCGCGGAACGCGGTGACTTCCTTCATCTTCAACGCGATGTAGGCATCGATGAAGTCGTCGCTCATCACGCCGCCGGCCTTGAGGAACTCGCGGTCCTTGTCCAGCGCTTCCAGTGCCTGGTCCAGCGAGGAACAGACCTGCGGGATCAGCTTCTCTTCTTCCGGCGGCAGGTCGTACAGATCCTTGTCGCTCGGTGCACCCGGGTCGATCTGGTTCTTGATGCCGTCCAAGCCGGCCATCATCAGCGCGGTGAAGGTCAGGTAGCCGGACTGGATCGGATCCGGGAAACGCATTTCGATACGGCGTGCCTTCGGGTTGGACACCCACGGAATGCGGCACGACGCCGAACGGTTGCGGGCCGAGTAGGCCAGCATCACCGGTGCCTCGAAGCCCGGGACCAGGCGCTTGTAGCTGTTGGTGCCGGAGTTGGCGAAGGCATTGATGGCACGGGCGTGCTTGAAGATGCCGCCGATGTACCACAGCGCCATCTGGCTCAGGCCGCCGTAACCGTCACCGGAGAACAGGTTGTTGCCACCCTTGGCCAGCGACTGGTGCACGTGCATGCCGCTGCCGTTGTCGCCGACCAGCGGCTTGGGCATGAAGGTGACGGTCTTGCCGTTGCGGTGGGCAACGTTCTTGATGACGTGCTTCATGCGCTGCAGTTCGTCGGCCTTGGTCACCAGGGTGTTGAACTTGGCGCCGATCTCGCACTGGCCGGCATTGGCCACTTCGTGGTGGTGCACTTCGACTTCGATGCCGACCTTTTCCAGCACCTTGCACATCTCGGCGCGGATATCGTGCAGCGAATCGGTCGGCGGCACCGGGAAGTAACCGCCCTTCACGGCCGGACGGTAACCGGTGTTGGTGCCGTCATAGCTCTTGCCGGTGTTCCAGGAGCCTTCCTCGGAGTTGATCTTGAAGAAGGTGTGGCCCATGTCGTTGGCGAACTGGACCGAATCGAAGATGAAGAATTCCGGTTCCGGGCCGAAGAAGGCCAGGTCGGCGATGCCTGAGGACTTCAGGTACGACTCGGCGCGCTTGGCGATGCCGCGCGGGCAGCGGCCGTAGCCCTGCATGGTGGCCGGGTCGAGCACGTCACAGGTCAGCACCAGGGTCGGGTCGGCGTAGAACGGGTCCACGTAGGCGCTGGCCGGGTCCGGCATCAGCACCATGTCCGACTCGGCGATGCCCTTCCAACCGGCGATCGAGCTGCCGTCGAACATCTTGCCTTCTTCAAACAGCGACGGCTCGATGATCGACGCCGGGAAGGTCACGTGCTGCTCGATGCCACGCATGTCGACGAAACGCAGGTCGATGAACTCGATCTGGTTGTCCTTGATCAGCTTCTCAACGTTTTCCAGGGACATCGGGTGAAACCTCGGATGGATGAAGAATGTGTGTATTACAGCAAGCGCCGTGCCAACTTTTGAAGCGATGTAAGCCGTTGTTTTGAATAGGCAATGGTTGCACTTGCACCTTTATGGTCGCACCACATTGGTGCTACTCATGCGTCACGCACCGTTCGGGTGCGAAAAGCGCAATGGACTATGCTGTGCCCGACTCCCCTCAATCCGCTTCCATGTCCGACCTGCTCTCCGCCCTGCTCCTTGGCATCCTCGAAGGCCTCACCGAATTCCTCCCGATCTCCAGCACTGGCCATCTGCTGATCGCCCAGCATTGGCTGGGTGAGCGCTCGGATTTCTTCAACATCGTCATCCAGGCCGGCGCCATCATCGCCGTCACCCTGGTGCTGCGGCAGCGGCTGTGGTCGCTGGCCACCGGCTTGAACCAGCGCGAGAACCGCGACTACGTGATGAAGCTGGGCGTGGCCTTCCTGGTCACCGCGCTGGTCGGCCTGCCGGTGCGCCTGGCTGGTTGGGAACTGCCCGAAACCGTTACCCCGGTGGCCTGGGCACTGGTCATCGGCGGCGTCTGGATGCTGGTCGCCGAGCGCTTTGCCGCACGCATGCCCGACAACGAAACGGTGACCTGGAAGGTTGCCATTGCCGTCGGCCTGGCGCAGGTGGTGGCCGGTGTGTTCCCCGGTACCTCGCGCTCGGCCGCGGCCATCTTCCTGGCCATGTTGCTGGGCCTGAGCCGGCGCTCGGCGGCAACCGAGTTCGTCTTCCTGGTCGGCATCCCGACCATGTTCGCCGCCAGCGCTTATGCGTTCCTGGAACTGGCCAAGGACGGCAAGCTTGGCAGCGAGAACTGGACCGACGTCGGCGTGGCCTTCGCCGCCGCCGTGGTCACCGGTTTCATTGTGGTCAAATGGCTGTTGAGCTATATCAAGCGTCATTCCTTCAGCGGCTTCGCCCTGTATCGGATCGCCTTGGGCATCGGCCTTCTGTTGTTTTTGCCTGCTGGAAACTGAATGCGTCACTGCGGAGTTGACCCCGGCGCCCACGCCGGGCCGTTTATCGCCCCGAATCTTTCCACGCTCCCAAGGAGTTCCAAATGAAGCGCATCCTCCTGTTGGCCCTGCCGTTCGCCCTGATGACCGCCTGCAGCAACCCGCCGGCCGCCAAGGACGCCACCGATCCGGCGGCCCCTGCTGCGACCGCAGCTGCCGCGACGCCTGCCGCTGCAACGGCGAACATCGACGCCAGCCAGCTCGGCGCCAACCACTGGCTGCTGGACAACGCCGTGGACGCCAGCGGCAAGCGCATCGACGGCCTGTTCGCACAGGCTGACAAGCCGCTGACCCTGGACTTCAAGGACAACCGCCTGTCGGTCAGCAACGCCTGCAACAACATCGGCGGCGGCTACACACTGGACGCCGGTGCACTGACCGTCGGCAACCTGATGTCCACCAACAAGGCCTGCCAGGGCCCGCTGATGGCGGTTGACGGCCTGATCAGCGAGCGCCTGCAGGGCAAGTTGACCGTGCGCGCACTGGATGCTTCGGCACTGACCCTGGTCACCGCTTCCGGCGATGTGCTGAGCTTCCGCGCCGAGCCGACCGCCGAGACCCGCTACGGTGGCCCGGGCGAGACGGTGTTCATGGAAGTGGAGCCGCAGACCAAGCCCTGCCCGCACCCGCTGATGAAGGACGCCACCTGCCTGCAGGTGCGCGAGGTGAAGTACAACGAGCAGGGCCTGGAGCAGGGCAAGCGCGGTGAGTTCACCAACTTCTACGGCAACATCGAGGGTTACACCCACGAGCCGGGCGTGCGCAATGTGCTGCGCCTGAAGCGCTACCAGATCAAGAACCCGCCGGCTGATGCACCGTCGCAAGCCTATGTGCTGGACATGGTGGTGATGTCGGAAATGGCGAAGTAAGCCCGAAGGGCTTACGCAAACAGCAAGGGCGCCTGACGGCGCCCTTGCTGTTTTGTAGAGCCGAGCCATGCTCGGCTGGGGCATTACCGGGAAAGTACCTGCCGAGCCTGGCTCGGCACAA